>DXJI01000038.1 GCA_019057595.1 Candidatus Thorarchaeota archaeon | reverse complement strand
ACTCCATGTTTCTCAAAAAGATCTGCGTTCAATGATGCAGCATCCTCGTTCGCACCAAAGAGGTCCTTTCGAATGTCAATCTCGACGGTCTTCTGTCCTTTCTTTGATTCGTTCAAATTAGTCTAACCTTCTGTTTCATCGAGTTCGAGTAGTTCTGAGTCGGAATAGAGGTAATGACCAATGATTGGTCGGATGACGAGTTTCTCGATAAGGAGTGCAGGAATCACCCAGATGAGTGTCTGTATTGTATCCATAATAGCAGCTACAACAATCAGCTCAATCGTCAATCCATAGAGTGCTGATATCAAAAATGTGGGAATGAATCCACCGATGATTGGAGCCCCGATTATAACTAGAAGATAATACCTCAGAGTGTCTCTATTAACCACCAGGTGAATAGCATATCCAGACCCAATGCCTAAACAGATGTTACCAATGAAAGGTAGAAGCGGAGGTTCTGCAAGAGCCATTGCTCCACCTAGTCCAGTTATTGCTCCAACAAGAACTCCACCAGGCAGTCCTCCTATCACTCCCCCAAGAAGCGAGAAGAGAAATCCAGGAGTAAGCTCAACAACACCGAAAATCAACGGGATGCGTATAAAGACTCTCACTATGATTCCAATTGCTGCAATCAAAGCAAGGGTCGTCAGTGCAACTGTGTTCTTACGAAGTGGTAGAAGTTCCATGTGCTAATCCTCGTTTTGAAAATCACTGAGGTGTTTGCGGCCAGCTCTCCATCAAGAACCTTCTGGTTTCCTCGTACCAATCATCGAGTTGATCGAGGATTTCTTTTCGAACTCTATCAGTTGACTTTGCGAGGTACTCGTAGTAGTAGCCACCTCTTTCGATGGACTGGGTTCTCCGTTCAACAAGATCCTTCTTGTGAAGCCTGTTCAGAACTCTTTGCACTGTACTTCGATCTTTCTCGACCACAACTGCAATCTCTTCGACAGTCTTTGGCCCCTCAACAAGATAGAGGTAGACAGAAATCTCACTGTCCCGCAGTCCAAATGCACAGCAGAGCAAGTCTTCCTGCTTGTCAAAGCTCTTGCTAAAGAGATCGAATATTGATTCTCGAGCCTTCATCGGTGTGGAGAGGGTTAAAACATGTCAAGATAAGGGTTGTGTAATGAATGTGCACAACCGTTTCCTAAGATAATACTGTGTTTCAAAAGGATTTCATTCGAGCTCAGACTGGTGCATCACAGTGGACTTCAGTTCGTTCAGAGACAGCTATTCACAGAACACCCGAAAAGACAGTGGATCCAGGCATCTTCAACCCATCAATTTGGCCCCTCTGAAGGGTGCTATTGAGTCCGACCCTGTCAGATCAAGAGTGCTGAAGGTTCTCATTGAAGATGGCACTTGGGTGACAACTGCAGACCTGCTTAGAGCTGCACGTCATGAAAGACCAATTGTTGGGGCCGTCACTATCGGTACTATCCTAAACGGAATGAACGAGCTTGTTGCATCCAGATTAATTCTGAGCAGGACATCACCAACCTCAGGAATAGACTGGGCAGAGTGGAGAATCAATCCTGACTGGTTGGTACCAACCCGAAAACTGCTCCAGATGATGAATCGACCCAAGTTCAGACCATCCACAGCGAAGGATTTCCCAAGAAAAGATGAGAGACTGCTTGAGGATCCCACCTAGTCATCTTACTCATCCTTGAGTATCTAACTCCTTATGGGTATATTAATAAGTAGACTCATCGGGCTCCGCTTGTATTGTAGACGATACCTTCCATGGGGAACCCAAATTGATAGATGAAGACGATCTGAGCGACCCACAGGAATTCGAGCTCTCAGAAGTTTCTGAAAGCTCAGATAGAGTACGGAAAATCGCCGT
Organism: Candidatus Thorarchaeota archaeon; assembly: GCA_019057595.1. The sequence goes on along the minus strand of DXJI01000038.1, from coordinate 20,205 downwards.
CGGTGGTATTCTGGCATCCCTCTCTGTTGCAGTAGCACCCTCAGTCGGTTTCATTGCACGAGTCGCTGGATGGGGAATTGCCCTTTTTGATCATGTGTCTATCTTCTGGATGGTGTCATTTCTGATTGGTGGACCACTGGTGGGATCAATCAGTCTGATTGCAGGTGGAATTGCTCTCTTTCCATTCGACCCATTTTCACCTTTTGGACCCATCTTCAAAATCATGGCGACCCTGCCCATGATGGCCATTCCGTGGTATGGTGTCAGAAGACTGAAACGTGAGGAGCGGGGGGAGTCCCTTTCCAGACCCAAGCTCTATATTTCACTGATGGCGTTGGCATTCTTACTACGTCTTGCGATAATGATACCAGTCAACCTAGTATATGGCGCACTCTTTGCTCCATTTTTGACAGTAGAGTTCATTCTCAATTTCGCAATCATTCTAAACGCATCACAGAGCATATGGGACGCCTTGATCCCATTCATTATTGTATATCCCACAGGACTGTTCAAACACTTCAAGATGTGGTGACCGAAAAAAGAAATCCGGCACAACCGGAATTCGCTTAAATACACAGACGGACACAAATTGATAGACATCAGTCTGTGTGAGTTGGCAAATCGTGCGACGCTGTGAGTTCTGTGATAGTCCTGTTCCAGCTGATGCAACAGTCTGTCCAGTCTGTAAAGAATCAATAGCAGAGGAGACCTTAGAGCGAATCCTGCCCATGTTGAAAAGACCAGAATCCCCAGAGGTCAGGTACATGGGAATTCGAGAGAGAATGTGGGGAGTCGTCAGACGACCATCAGCCACCTACCGAGATATTGGCCAGAGACCAGATGCTGCTGGACCTTTCATGCTGATCTTGATCAATGCACTAATCATGGCAGGTCTCTTCATTGCGTTGTCCTCGAAAATAACGACAACCGTAGTACTGAATGCCACAACCACGGGACCAGTCAGTCTAGTGAGTAGCCCACAGGGAGGAATTATCTGGATCGCAGCTCTCGTCGGACTGATGCCCACAATCATGTTGGGAATCATCTATCTGCTCTTTGGTACGATATTCGCACACTTTGCATTCAAGCTCATGGGTGGAACAGGAGGGAAGGGAAAGACCCTGTCGATTGTTGGCTACAGCATGACCCCGGTGATTCTTGTCAGATTCCTTTCGATACTCGTAGTTTTGATTGCGGTTCCAGGATATCCAGGAGTGCTCAGTCCTGCGGAATTAGCAACCTTCACTCCTGATATAGTTGCGTGGGCATATTCATCAGGAGTATGGTTCACGATTGATATGATGACAACAGGGGCATTCATTTGGACGGGGTACTTGTTGATATTTGGAATACGAGAGGCGCATGACACATCCACCTTCTGGGCTGCGGTGATTGCTATTGCCTGTGTTCTCGTGTTGGCGTGGACATTCTGGCAAGTCCATTAAAGGAAGAAGATTGCATAGAGTGGAATCAGAACGAATGCAATCAGTCCAACTAGGGCGCCAACTTTGTCCAGCGTACTTCCAATCAATAGTTTCTTTTTGTCAGCCGGACCAGTGAGTGGTACGATTCCGGCCCCAAGAACAACTGCAGCTCCCAGAATCAGAAGTGGCCAGAGATCCCAGCTTGCAAAACCCCATATCCAGATCAGGATGTAACTTAGGACTCCGATGAAGTTCAGTCCTGCCGCAACTCCAGCTGCAGCACTATAGCCATAAATTCTTGCTATGGTCCTCACATCTCTCTCCTCATCACCCTCAACGTCTTCAGCACCCTTGATGGTTTCGCGCGCCTGCAGTATCAAAAATGCAGTGAAGAAGAACAACCAGTGAGGTATTGGAATTGCATTAGACAGAGTCTGTCCCACGGTCTCTGCGTATGTGAATGCACCATAGAGAATACCGAATGCGAACGAGAAGGCAACCATGAAGTTACCAGCTAGCCCCAGTGTCTTCACTTTTGCAGCATAAGCATATCCTATTATTTCGAAACATAGGACAATGATTGCACTCCATGGACCGGTGAGTAGAGCGAACAATAGACCAACTATACTTAGGAAGGCAACAAAGTACCAGGCTTGTCTAACTGTCATCCTTCCACTGGGTAGTGCTCGATGTGGACGGTTAATCTTGTCGACCTCAATGTCGAAGATGTCGTTGACTACGTTTCCACCTGCAGCAACAAAGAAGTATGTCATATATCCATAGATGAAGAGAAGCAGGAAGTGAGAGACCTCACCGAGAGGTGCCATCCAGAAAGCCATTGCCACCCCAGCGAGAACTGTCAGTCCTCCGATGATGCAGTTTTGGGGGCGGATTATTGAGAGGAACGCCATTGGGTAGAAACTCTTCTTTTGAACTGGCTCAATCGAGTCTGCCTCACTCATATCAGGGTCCACCTTAGACCCACCAGAGGTCACGTCAATTAAAGATGTTGCGGACAACACCGGACCCAATCACTCTTATTCAGCGGGGCTTGGGACGAACCAGAAATGTTGCCTGACAAAATTCGTTTTGGACCAGCAGGATACCCGACTGAAGCCCGTGGTAATGTGAAGAAGGTCTTCAAGATATTAACTGAGTCAGGTGTAGATGCTTTCGAGTATGCTGCTGTGTACGGTCTTAGGGCAAAAGAGGAAAGAGCGAAGCTCATTGGTGATCTCGCGAGAGAGGCCAACATTTCCATGAGTATGCATGCGGCTTACTACATCAGTCTTGCATCGGTGACTCCTCGTATTCGGAAAGCCTCCAAACAGAGACTTGTGAAGGCACTCAAGTTCGCACCCTTAATGAACGTGAAACGGATTGTTTTCCATGCAGGAACTCACGCTAACAGAAGTAGAGAGGAAACGCACACAATCATTCGAGATGCATTAAGAGAGGTGTGGGAAAAGGCAGGAGATATGGGGAAAGGAGCCTATCTTGCCCCAGAGATTGCAGGTAAGTTGTCAGCATATGGATCAGAAGACCAGCTCATCAGTCTATGTCAAGAGGTGGAGGGATGCATCCCCACAATTGACTGGGCACATCTCTATGCCAGAAGTCAGGGAAAAGTCAACGACAAGGACAGCTATCTCAGGATCATAACGCAGTTTGAAGAAGGACTGGGAGATCTCTTCGTCAAGAACATGCACTTTCATGTGAGCGGAATCACATTCACTGATAAGGGAGAAGCAGCACATCGACCACTTGGACAAGATTGGGGACCAGACATCTTGCCGCTCATGGAGATTGTGAGAGAATGTGGATACAAGCCCACCTTCATATGTGAATCGACCAACCCACTCGAGGGTGCCCTGTACACCAAATTTCTCTATGAGGAACTTGAGAAGGTGAGTAAATGACAAAGTTTGCATTCGTGCTTGGTTCAAACTGGTTGCTCAGTATAGCTGAGCTCTTGGTCTATATTCAGGACCGGGGTTTTGACGGCAAGCTCATAGACCTTTCACGAAATGCTGCCATTGTAGATATCCAACAGCGACTGGACGTTGAGCAGATTGTGGATATGCAGTCAGCCCTCGGGGGATGTTACAAGGTTGCGAAGGTCATCTGGGAATATGACATCGAAGTTCCTCTGGATGCATATCCGGCGAGGAAGGTAGCTGACAAAGAGAAACTGAAGGAACTCAGAAAATGTCCCTGGCTCAAGATTGTTTGGCCCAGAGTGAAAGGAAAGAAGGTTAAGTTTGGAATCAGCACCTACCCCATCACTGACGGACGGTTTCCCATCAATTTCAGAAGGTTCACACGGGGAATGGATGAACAGGTGAAGAAGCTCCTATTGGAGAATGGAGCCAGAAAGGCAGACTATTACGCCTATGATGAACCAGATAGAAGAGTAGCAGGCAGACTGAACATCGCGCTATGGCCCAAGACGATTGCTCGTAACAACCTACTCGTGCCACCTCATGCAGAAGTACTGGCAGTTTTCTCAGAAAAGAAACTCTACATTGCACGAACACGTGTGGTATACGATTCAATGCTACAACAGTATAGGGACGAATCCAGACCATTTGTTTCAGCTGAGACAAGCACTAGTCCGAAGCTCTGTAGGTCACTTCTCAACCTAGCTGGGGCCAGACCTGGAGACACTGTCCTCGACCCATTCTGTGGGACTGGAACTCTTCTCATGGAGGCAGCTATTCTAGGGATGAATTGCATAGGTATAGACATAGATTCAGACCAGGTCCAGGGAGCACGGTCAAACATGAAATGGCTTTCAAAGGATCTGGGAGAAAAGCTTCATTATGACATCTTCAGGGGAGACTCACGGGAACTCTCATCGCTTGTGAAGAAACAGGTGGATGCCATAGCCTTCGAACCTCTCTTAGGCCCAATCTACAAGGAAGTCCCGCCTGTTGAAGAAGCAGAGAAAACAATCAAAGAGCTCACTATCTTATACCGTGAGGCACTCACAGAGATCGCAAAGATTCTCCGTCCAGAGGGACGTGTGGCAATGACCATCCCCGTCATCAACACACTGGGTGGACCAGTTTCAATAAAATTCAGTGAATTGACAAAGGGTACAGGACTAACGCTCTATCGGATGCTAGCTAACGAATCCATCAAGACTCCAAGAGATATAGATCCGCGTCTGAAGATCAGACCTGGTCGCGAGTTGATACCTGAGAGAAAGAGGGGACAAACTGTTCATAGGGCAATTATCGTTCTTGAAAAGTAATCAGAACAAATACCTAACTACGTCATCCAGAATTGCGTATGTCTGAAGTCTCTGGATGTCTCTTTTTGCGTATGGCATGACATAATCGAATATTACATCTCGGTAAGCTTTGGGTGTCACAATCTCACGGACTGCCTTTGCAAGAAGACGAAGAACCTCTTCCAGTGAGTCTCTCAGATGCTGATATGGAACCACATTGACATCTATCTCAAGGACCTCTATACCAGCCCCATCAATTGGAACAGTAGAGAGAAACGGGTATCGGTCCATCATGGGTTCGAGCCATCCTTTTATCCGTTTCACGATATCATTTCGTTTCTTCTTACCAGTTTTTACTTTCATGATTCCTCTGAAAAGATGGTTGTACACTTCTAAACAGTCCATTGATTTTCCTGCGAGTAGGCTCTCATCGGTCACTTCATACTGCTCGACGAGTTCATCCACGAACTTGCTGAATTTTTTGAACGTGTTTGGTGCACCATGCCAGTTTTTCAGAACAGCAGCCACATTTGAGTTAGTTGGGACTTCTTGAGCCATGAACTCATTCAAAGCATATTCTAGCATGAATCGCATATGACCAATGCGTGCTGCCTTTGATACCACCATAACAAAAAGAAGATGCTCGTTTGCTTCCCAGACATATCGGTTTGTTTCTGTGTCAACAGTTCGCAGAGTTTCGCTTGCTGCCTTGTCAATGAACGTGTGTGTGGCTGAAAGAAAAGGTGCAATGAGATCCATGTCTAGCTTGACAAGATCTGAATAGGCTTTGGATACAAGATTCCTACCGCTGCCTCGCTCAATAAGCCAGACACCCAGTATGGACCTCTTGTTAGACATGGTATTTTCACTCTGTCCCTAGTGTCATAATCTTTGATGATAAGCCTATATACGACGGGCGAATTATGCCTTCATAGAAGTGAAGTGTGCGAAAATGTGAGAAAGGAGGGGGTTAACCCCTCCTTAGTTCAGGTGGTCTACTTCTTTGATACCTCAACATCGGTTGTCGAAATGTTAAGGCGTTGGACCATTTCCTTGTAGCGGTTCCGCACAGTGACCTCAGTCACTCGAGCAGTTCGTGCAATCTCCAGTTGGGTCCTTCTAGAACCTGTGAGGATACTAGCAACGTAGATTGCTGCAGCCGCCATTCCCTTGGGATCCTTACCGATGGTAAGCCGCTTTTCTCTAGCTAACTGTAGTATGTCGATTGCCTTCTTCTTTGCCTCACCTGGGAGATCTAGTTCAGTGCCGAAGCGATGAACAAACTCGACAGGGTTGCTGTGGGGTATCTTCAAGTTGAGATACCGAAGGATGAGTCGAACACAGAGACTTAGCTCCTTGCGTGTGATGTGTATCTGCTCCACGATCTCCTCTAGGGGTCTCGGGACCTGATGTACACGACATGCAAGATAGAGTGAAGCTGCAATCATTCCTAGGATGGTCCGTCCACGGGTCAGCCTCTTTTTCAAGGCTTTCCTGTAAATCACGGCTGAGGTCTCTCGAATTGAGTAGGGTATGCTCAACTGAGAGCTTATTCTATGGAGCTCTGTCATCGCAACCGCTAGATTGCGTTTGTCAGAGGAATGCACCTTGGTTCTTATCTGCCATTTTCTTAGCCTGTGTATTTCCGCTCTTCGTGTCGAAGTCAACTTCCTTCCTGATGCGTCAACGTTCTGTCGGCCAATTGTAGTAGTGAGACCTTGGTCAAACTTACTCCAATCAGTGGGACCTCCTACACGCTGTCGGGCATTTTGCTCGTCAGCCGTAAAGGCACGCCACTCAGGGCCCATATCAATAGAATGATCTGATAGAACTAATCCGCAACTGGAACAAATAACTTCACCACGAGTGTGGTCGATATAAACATCGACGCAACTACAAGCAGAACAGACATGGCTGGCCGAACCTTTGCGCTCCTTCTTTTTTTGGGTCGTGTGTCTGCTGGCCAGTCCAATCATCTCCATGCAGGCGCACCATATTGGCGGCACTGCTGTCAGAGCTGTAGGTTGATCGAATGCGTCGGCCCTTCCTGGCGCGAAAGGACCCTTGTCTTTGTCGCGGCATTGGTGGACTGTCCTACAAGAGGACGAGTATCTTTGCGTTACAATTAACGTAAATAAACCCTTTGTCGTTTTTCTCAAAGGTTTGTTTGACCATTAAGTGGTCGGATTACCTATCTCACCATTGATACTATACAAGACAGACCATCTTAAAGAGCGGGGGCGAGCGTTTCATTTATGAAGAAGCAATGTTGATTTCCTATCGTGTGGAGATAATCGAGTGAAGCTGACATCTAGCAACCCCTGGGATACTCTGAAGCAGTCAGTGGTGAAGATGCTGGCAAAGGTCGCCTCGGTACCTCATGACACAGTCTCAAAGACAATAGAGAGACCTCCGGATCCAGCACTTGGAGACCTATCGTCGACCATTGGATTCACACTCGCGAAAGAACTCAAGAAGAACCCTGCAGCCATCGCATCAGATCTTCTGCCAGAGTTGAATAAGCTTGCAGAGAAAGACCCTCTCATTAGAGAAGTCCAGACAAAAGGACCCTACATCAACATCTTCTTTGAACAGGGAAAACTTGCTGAGCTGACCATTGGCAGTGTTCTTGACACCGGAGAGAACTATGGGAGCAGCAGTGAGTTCAAGGGTAAGAGGGCGTTGGTCGAATATCCAGCTGTCAATCCATCAAAACCATGGCACATCGGTCATGCTCGAAACGCGATACTTGGAGATACACTATGCAACATCTTAGACTGGGTTGGATATGATGCCGTTAGACTGGACTACATCAATGATCTTGGACTACAAATCGCACAGGTGATATGGAAACTCAAGCAGGTCGAGAAGGAAGATGATGAAACCAAATACGACCATTTCTTGGGACATCTCTATGTAGAAGTTCAGAAGTTGTTCGATGAAAATGAGCCCATACAGGAAGAGGTGCGCGAGGTCTCAAGGCAGCTTGAGAACTTACAGAGCGATGATGCCAAGCTCAGTTCAGAGATGGTGACTAAGTGTCTCAAGGCCCAGTTCGAAACCTCCTACAGACTTGGTATCTATCATGACTACCAAGTGTGGGAGAGTGCTATAGCTCACAGTGGAATCCTGGAAATGGCTCAAAATATGATGCTCAAGTCTGACAACATCTTGAAACTTGACGAGGGTGAGAAAGCAGGTTGTATCGTTGCAGACCTCTCAGTTATTGATGAGTTCAGGGACATGAAAGACCCCTACAAGATCCTGTTCAGGTCAGATGGTACAAGGACATACACCGGAGCGGATGTTGCTCTGCAACTGTGGAAGTTCGGAATAATCGAGGATCCGTTCAAATACTCCGTCATGGAAACTCAACCGAATGGTGAGAAGGTCATGCGCACAGACCTCCAGGGGGAGAAGCGAGACCTCGGTAAGTTCGATCTTGTGATGAACGTAATCGGTTCTCGTCAGGCACATCCACAGAAAATGGTGTACACTATTCTGGACATTCTCGGCTATTCGCTGGAAAGCGAGAACTCGCACCACATTGCATACGAGTTTGTTGGTCTTGAGGGTGAAGACTTCTCTGGCAGAGAGGGAACCTGGATAGGTTATTCCGTTGACGATGTACTCGATAAAGCCACAGAGCTCGCTAGAGTAGAGGTAAACAAACGCAATCCCGATGAATCAGATGATTTCAAAGACACAGTGGCTAACCAGGTCGGTGTAGGGGCAGTGCGATACTTCATGCTCAACACCTCTCCAGATAGACAAATTACTTTCAGATGGAATGAAGCTCTTGATTTCAGCGGAGATGCTGCACCCTATCTTCAGTACTCACATGCACGAGCCCAAAGAATCTTGGAAAAGGTGACTGGAGAGTCAACCTCAGCTGGAGATCTGACCCTCCTTTCAACTGATGCTGAGTTTGAGCTAATCAAAGAGATCGCGAGGTTCCCAGAGGAGATTCTCGAAGTTGCCAGGGCTTTGAAGAAGAATGTATGGGGAACCAGTTTCACTTCGAACAGGATAACTGCATATGGATACTGTTTGGCCAATCTATTCAGCAAGTTCTACGACTCATCTCCGGTATTGAAAGCAGACCCAGATATCCGAGCAGCACGATTAGCACTTGTCCGAGCATTCAAGACCACGATGGCAAACTGTTTGACCGTCTTGGGAATTCCCATTGTGGACCGAATGTGATTATCCGGAAGTCACTGTAGCATTCTCTATCACTATAGATGGTGTTTCCATAGAGAAGGTCCTGCGTGTGTCCTCACCAACTCGACTGATTCGTTGAAGAAGGTCACGCATGTTGATACCGACCAATGTGTTCTTCACAGGGTGTTGAATCTCGCCTTTTTCTATGTAGAATCCTTCGAGGAGCATTGCACTCAAATCGCCAGTGGTCATGTTGGGTCGATCACCAGTTCTGTTACAGATGACACCCCTGTCAATCTCTGATACCAAGTCATCTAGAGTACCCTTTCCAGGAGCGAGTATGAAATTCGAGGTGGAGATTGATGGAAGCCCAGAGTAAGATGGACGACTAGCATTGCCTGTGTTTGGTACATCATCCTTGTTTGCGGTGTAGGAATTGTGTAGAAGACTCTTGAGCACACCGGACTCTATAATCTGAGTACGTTGCGTTGGATGTCCCTCGCCATCATAAGACCTTGAACCAATCCCGAAGTCCAGTAACGCATCATCAGTAATATTGACAATATCGGATGCAATCTTGTCACCAAAAGCATCTGAAATATATGAACGACCCTTTTGGACCTCTTCAGCACTCACAGCCCCTGCAAAACCGCGTCCGAGGATCGAACTAGCTCCAATTGGAGCAAACACTACTGGCATCTCACCACCCTCAATAGTCTTCGGTCCTAGACTGTTCAGGGTTAGCCGTGCTGCGTTTTCACCTATCCATTCTGGATCTATGTCGCTCAGCTTCCTTGAGATTTGATACTCGTAGCTGGTAGTCTGATCATCACCTTCTTTCACAATAGGTAATGCATAGAGGGTGATGGAGGTTCTCGACGCGGATTTTGCCACACCGAGCGAATTGACAACTGCGCTAGTACTTGATGAGGTCTGGATTCCACCTTCAATAGCATATTCTCTTCCCTCAAGGACTTGCTTGGAAGCATCGATGACACGTATCACATAATCAGCTGCTTCATCTGAGGAGAATTCATTGATACTCTTGTCAAAGAGTCCCTTGACCTCAGGATATGCAGAGTTAGTAGATGGAAGACTTTCAAATTCAGGATCCGGGATTGATGCCTTTGCCAGGTCAAAGGACCTTGACACAGCTTCAATGACATCGTCCTCATTGATTGTGGTAACATAAGCAAAACCAATTTTCTTGTCGACAATGGTTCGAATACCGATTCCAGCATCACGCTGTTCTTCAGCACCCTTGATGGCACTATTCTCCACATCAATGACAAATGCATTAGATTGACCTACATAAGCTTCAGCTTGGTCAGCTCCAAGTTTCTCAGCCATTTTGACAGCTCGTTCACCCAGCTCGAGAAGTTGCTCATCCATTCTACATACCTCCTACAGGTACACCTCTGATTCGAGCATGAGGTCCTCCAGTCATGGTGGGAACACTCTGGCCACCTTTTCCGCATGTACCAGCATCAAGTGCAAAGTCATTTCCAATGGCATCGATCTTCGGAAGAACCTCTAGGATGTTCCCTGCCAGTGATACATCTCTAACCATCTGACCCTTCTCACCATTCTCAATCATGTAACCATGACTAGCCTGAAACATGAACTGCCCTTTTGCTGGTTGGGTGTATCCATAATTGAAACTGCAGAGAAGGATGCCCGTCTTTGTGTCCTCAATCAATTCATCAAAATCCCAGTCTCTTGGCTCCATGAAGGTGTTGCTCATTCGAGGAAGTGGAGGGTGCATGAACGACTGGCTCCTAGCAGACCCGTTGGGTTCCATTTCCAATCTTGTAGAGGTTTCTAGACTGTGTAAGAGTTCAGTCAGAATGCCATCTTTGATCAGGTGTCGCTTTCTAGTCTTGGTTCCTTCCCAGTCATATTCAGTTGATCCCCTCTTTCCTTGTAGTGTAGGGTCATCAGTGATACTCAGGAAATCTGGACCAATGCATTCACCTATCTTGTCTTCAAGTACGGTAGAATGTGCGGGCCAATTATCGGCCTCTACTGCGTGACCAAAGGCTTCGTGTGTCAGGACACCGTTCAGTATTGGATCCATGACAACGTCATAGACTCTGCCCTTGGCTGATTCAGAAGACAGTAAGTCAATCGCGAGTTTGGCTGCGGTTGTTGCTATGTTTCGAGCGGCTTCTGTTTCCATCTCTTCAAAGCCTCCACGAACACCCACAGACTTCTGCATCCTCTGTCTATTCGGACCTTCTTTAGCCGTTGGTACTGAGATGATTCGTGGTATTGAATTTTGAAGGGAAACATATGTTCCCAGCGAATTGGCGATGATAATTTCAGACCACAGCTCACCGTAGATTGAGCGGGTTGATACGATGCGTTCGTCATAGTCTCGAGCCTGGTCATCAATCATCTTGACCAAGTCCATTTTTTCATCTATCGAGATTGAAGCAAAAGGTTTCTTGACACTCATCTTGAAGGTTCCTTCATAGGAGGGACCATCAATCTCAAACTTCTCTTCTACTCTATCGTGAGTGGCTAGTGCAAGCTTGGCAACAGATTCACCAGTTGAACGCATTCCTTCAGGGGTGAGGTCAGTAGTCTGAGCAAATGCCCATGCTCCGTCGATGAAGGCTCTGATTCCAGCACCTTTCATTCGAGAAGCTACCGACTGTTTTGTTATGGCGTCGTTGATTTCTATTATCGTAGTGGTAGTGTTCTCAATGCGGACATCAGCAAAACTAGCACCAATCTTGAGAGCTGCCTCGATAGCAGCCTGAGCAAGGTCCTCCATGGATATCGCCTTTGAATTATGCGAAATCCAGATGAATCTGATATAACTGATATGGCCTGTACATTCCCACGCCAACGGACAATGTATCAATCCTGATGTTTCCTGAATAATACTCGGGTTATTCTTGGATAATTCCTCGGTAGTAGTAGCCTACCGGAGGTACTTAGATGACAGAAGACCCCTCATTTGGAAAATGTAGATCCTGCCAGTCCAACAGAGCGACTCACATGTGTGAGGACTGTGGAGCTGCGATATGCTCAGGATGTCTTGAATCAAACTCAAGTGAGTATACTGTATGCGGTGACTGTCATCACACTCTAGGTACCCCTGAGTTTGGTGAGAAGTTTGAAGAATGTCCACAATGTGAGTCCGAGAATTTAAGTTTGGGTCGAAGGACAAAGGACATCTGTCCAAGGTGTCATTCCTCACGAGTCGTACTCTTGGAAGACAGAAGAAGATCACTTGCACTTGATATGCGTCACGCAATCATGAGCATCCAATACGGACACACCAAACTTAGAGAGTTCACAAACAAACTCGTCGTGGCCAAGAGACTGTTAGTCTCCCTCAGGATGGCCAATTTCCTCCACTATCGTTGGATAGAGGAGAAGATTGAAGGAATCCAGCAAGAACTACCTGCGATAAGCAACAGGATTGCGAGTCAGGCTGAGATAACTGCCAAGAGGATGGCTGCTGAAACGAAGGACTTTATCGACTATACACTCTGGAATCCTACACAGTTCCCGTTCGTTGAAGGAATTACAAACAGAATAACAGAGATGGGAATATACTACAAACAGAACGTTGACCAAGCTCTCGAATCTCTTAGAGGAACTCTGAAAGATGTCCGAAGACAGCTGGATGGGCTCGAGTACTACAAGGGTCAGTTCACTTCGTTCTACGAACACAATCAACTCTCTGTGGGAGAACTTCCTGTGTGTGCCCTACCTGAGATCAAGGTCACTGGTAGTGATTTTCTCAAGAATGACAAAGCACTTGGGACACTATTCTTGACCAACAAGAGACTTCTCTTTATAGCTGAAACAGGTCGAGTCCGGAAAAAGATGGAAACCGTCTTTGACTTCCCACTCATCTACCTGAAGTCTATAGAGGAGGACGGTCGGTTGAGGAAGAGACTGGTTCTCAAACTCAAGCAAGGGGATGTCAAAATTTCATGCACCGACCAGACTAAGAAAGTCCTACCTGACTATGTTGAAATTGCTAGGAAGTTTGACAAGTATATTCAGACCGACATGCAGCGTGTCAGAAAGATCGAGCAACAAGACGTGAATACAAGTGAAGTGAGGCTCAAGATTGAGGGAATGGTTTACTCACTCCTATCGACAAACACACGGTCTCAGTATGTGGATGATGACATGCTCAGACGACCAGCTCCAAGACTCCGAGTATCTGATTGGGACACATCACGAACCCGACCATCACCTTTCGGAGAGTATTACAGGAAACCAGAAACATTCAGTGAAGAACTCGACAGGACCATTGGTAGATATGACCAAGGGCGTCCATCTTACCCCAACAGTCCAAAGATGCATTCTCTGCAGAGAGATGCAGCGTCAATCGAGACCGCCATACATGATACTGTACATATGCTGCGTAGTGGACAGCTGATGGCAGAAGACTTCATCAGAAGATACAAAGATCTGATGAGAGACTCATTTCACAATAGAAGAGAGATGGACCAGGTGTCAAGAAGCTCACGTGACAGTCTCAGGTGATTTTCACATTCCGAGCTCTCGTTCCAACGCCCTAATGTCGTCTTCCAAAGAATCAGACTCACCAACAGGACCAGTTGCGGTTTCTGCAATACCAGCCTCAGCATCTATCTCATGCATTGCCGATGTCAGGTCATCTCCGGTGATCTCCATTGTGGAATCAAGTGCGTCGTCTGAGATACTCGCTTCGATTTCAAACTCCTCAAGACGTCGAGCAATCTCATCGACATTAGCAACGACCTTTGTAGCGTCAGTTCCATCACCGAGCATTCCCAAGATTTTTGCGACTTCCTGCAGTGCCTTTGAGGTCTTGGCGGAGGTCTGTGCCCTGTTCAGATGGGCGAGGATTTTGAGTATCTGTAATCTGGACTTGTCAACTGACAATGCATATCTCCTGAACCGAACCATCTCTGTGGCGTAAGTACGGAAGGCTTCTGTCTGTCCAGCTTTTCGTGCACGGACTGCTCGGGCTTTTGTGTCACGCTCTTCCTTCTCCAATTTATTCCTCTGACGAGAAAGCTGTTTAGAGAGAATTCGAAGACGGCTGGAAACCTCACCTATGTCTGGTTTCTTTCTGCCCCAGGAGAATGCCTTTCTGAAACTCAAGAATTACACCTTTTCTACGGGATGTTATTCAGGTTTAGCGTTTAAACCTTCGTAGTAGTATGTGCTGTGTATGACGAAAACTCTTAACTCGTTACAATCAGAGTTCACATGAACTCGAATGGCAGGATCAGGTAGTGACCGGGTTGACCAAGGGTTGAAGACACTCTTGGAACAAGCGATATCTCTGGATCAGAGGGGTATGAAGAAAGAAGCTTGTCAGCATTATCTACGGGCAAGCAAGATACTAGTCAAGATGTCAAACTCATCATCACTACCCTCTGTCAGGAAGCACTACATTGACAGAGCTCAAGAGTGCGTTGATCGTGTGCGGTACATCTCCGGTATCAAGAAGAAGTCCAAGGGACCAGTGGATGGTCTGATAGCGCCCCCTAAACTAGAAGGCACGGCTTCTGAACCTACATCAATTAAGGAACCTACAACCGAATCAGAGGTCGATGATGAATCTAAAAAACTACAAGAGATGATCTCAGACACGATTCTAACAGAGCGCCCCACTGTCAAAATGTCTGAAGTTGCTGGCCTTGCTGAAGCAAAGCAAGCTATAGACGATGCAATCCTCGCTCCTATGAAACATCCAGAGCTCTTCAAAGGAAAAGCACGACAACCATGGAGAGGGATCCTCTTCTACGGACCAGCAGGCTGTGGAAAAACCTTAGTCGCCAAAGCCGTAGCGTCTGAAGTCAATGCTACTTTCTTCAATGTATCAGCAGCGAACATCGTAAGTAAGTGGCTCGGCGAGTCAGAGCGACTCGTGATGAACCTTTTTGAATTGGCTCGGAAGAACCAACCTGCAATCATATTCATAGACGAGTTGGACTCAATCGGAGTTTCAAGATCTGGAGATGATGTTGGTGGGGAGAGACGTCTGAAGACTCAACTGCTCACAGAGCTGCAAGGATTGGCAAGTAAGGAGGATGAACGGATCACATTGATCGGGGCGACAAACCTGCCCTGGGAACTAGATTTTGCTCTCAGGTCCCGTTTTGAAAAGAAGATACATGTCCCACTGCCAAGTAAAGAAGCAAGAGCGGTAATTTTCGATGTCCACATGGAAGATGTCGAGGTCTCTCCGACTGTGGATTATGATGAAATGGCTGACCTCACAGAAGGATACAGTGGGAGGGACATCAGTGTGGTCTGTCGAGAGGCCGCGATGGAACCTATCAGAGACCTTCAACGTTCTGGTAGAATGGATGATGACCAAGAGATTCTAGACATCCGCCCTGTGTCGAGGGATGACTTATTGCAGGCAATCGAGAACATCAGACCTGCAACTCCTCCAGAGGATGTCAAAAGATACATTGACTGGGCGGAGGGTTCCTAGAGTTTGGGCGTTAGAGAAAGAAAACGCGAAAAGCCCAAGACAGAAGAGAAATCCAAAGTTTCAGAGGAAGTGGAAACTGAACCTGAAATAGTCCTTGAAGAGACCGAATTGGAGGAAATAACTCACACACCAGAAGTGATCATCGATACTAAGGAGTCTACAGAACCTGAAGAGATTGCAGAAACAGAGATTATCGTAGAAACACCTCCTGAAGTTGACTACGTAACACCATCTTGGGGAGATGTCGAAGAAACTGAATGGATGTATAGCGTTCCCTCGAGAGAAAAGGACATGGAACTCTGGGCCAATGAATGGTCAGACTATCTGTTAGCGTGGACTGAAAACAAGAGGGTCCACGTGATGTCACTAGCCACCTTCATAGCAGAACCACCCTTCAAAGACTTGAGGGACAAAGTTGAATCCTTTAGGAAGATTGGCAGTATTCTCGTCATTAAAGAAGTGGCTGAGTGGAGAGATCGAAAGAAACGACAGCTACGGATCTATTGGAGACCTCTCGAGGACTGGGCAGACCTGATATATCAATGGGCGATCAAGACTGGAAAACTCAGACTTGATGTCAAGTCAATAGTTATCCAAGAGTCAGGCGAGGACTTTGCTAACTTACCAGAGAAGGACATTCATATTGTACTAGCATTGATGGTAAAGAAAGGATTTGCCGAATGGGTAGACCAGAAAAAAGGCGCAGTCATAATCTCAACAGACTGAATCAGTAGGCTCCAGCAGTTCTTGGGTCGGTTGAAGGATCACGTGCTCGGAGACCAGGGAAATAGTATCTACCACCGGTTGAGAAACGTATGTCAGCCACAGCCATTCCTGTTTCAACAAGACTTGACAAAACCTGTCGTGCGTGATCCTCAGACCACTTGAGCTGCATCATTACTTCTTCAACTGACACATAGCCCTTTGTTGCTGCGAGATTGACCACGTCGGCTTGGTCGCGGCGTAGTTCTAAAGGGCGCAATTCAACAACCTTGACCCCGCCTTTGAGGGTCCGGATTCCCGGTATTAATCCATGTTCAGCAACTCGATTGACAGCCTCAATCACATCGTTGTAGGATACAGACTCTAACTCCGGTAATCGCCTGACCACTTCTACAATCAGCTCAGCAAGTCCCATCAGTCCTTTCGAAGAATGCTCGGTGGCCACGTCAAGGATTGCGAGACCTATGTAGTCGAAGTACTGGTCCATTGTCATCCCCTGCAGAGACCGTCTAGGAGCCTGATCTCCGAGTTTCAACATTGTTGCTGCCTCTGGAAAGACCTCAACAATCCTCTCACCTGAGATGAACCCACCGATGTCAGATCCCATTCTCCGTAGATTCTCAATCTGTGAACGGACATCATGAAGGAGAGCTTGTGATTCTCGTTGAAAGGACTTTACGTCAATTGACCCATGATCGTACAGCTTCTTCAGCTGGTCTAGAGTCGCAATTGTAGCGTAAAGTTCTGAGTGGAGTCGCTCGTGCATTGGATGGTATCCCTTCGTTTTTCTGACCTGCACTAGGCTGGCAGAGTGACTAGAACGACTCGTGCTTTAAGACCAAGTATTATCAACTTGAAACTGAAACGATTCTAAGAAGAGGAGATGAGAATTATTCCTCTCGTTTCACAACTTTTTCTTTAAGTCGCTCATACGTATCCCCAGCTTTCGAAAAGGGGCATACCTTTACACAGATTGAACAACCAAGAGTTTCTGAGAAGAATGGGAAACACTTGTCTCGATCAATACACGTTTGCATGTTGTCAATTCCTGGAACATTATCAATACTCAAATCATCAAGAACGAGATTGAGAAGAGAGGAGTTTGACCTCTGAGTTTAGTTCAATTCGTGACGACTGAGCTTGAAGAGCGCGGTAGAAGAAGATGACATAGTGAATCAACAATTAGGGAGTAAGTCGGTCCCTGTCCCTTGGAAGGAGAGTTGCTTCTCGAACATTATCGATACCCAAGAGCTGCATAGTCAACCGTTCTACACCAAGTCCAATTCCACCATGTGGTGGTGCTCCGTACTTGAAAGGATCAAGATAGAATGCGAAGTATTTTGGATTGAATCCTTTAGCCTTGAATCGCTCTACAAGAAGACCGTATAGATGAATTCGCTGACTTCCAGTTGTAATCTCCATACCTCGATACGTCAGATCAAAGCTCTCAGTCATACCCTCATCAGTCATACTTGGCATCGTATAAGCAGGTCTGAGCTCGAGGGGATAGTGAGTAATGAACACCATATCAGTCCCATATTTTTCTGGGAATATCTCACCTAGGAGACGTTCGCATTCGGGATCAAGGTCGTCGGTTATTGCAAGGTCCTTTCCTGCTTCATTGACGAGTTCAATTGCCTCAGTATATTTGATTCTCTTGAAAGGTAGCTTGGGTATCTCTAGATCAACATCTAGGAGTTCCAACTCTGCAGCTACATGCTTCTTGGTCTTGGTGAAGGAATGATGAAGCATCTGTTCTTCCATTTTCATGACATCGTCAACATCGCTAATCCAACCCATCTCAAAGTCAAATGAGGTGTATTCATTCATATGACGTCGCGTGTTATGCTTCTCTGCTCGGAATACTGGAGCAATCTCGAATACTCTTCCAAAGCCAGCTAGAACCATCAGTTGTTTGTAGAATTGCGGACTCTGAGCCAAGTATGCCTTCTTATCGAAATACTTGATTTCAAAGAGGTTTGCTCCACCTTCAGTGGCTTCAGCGACAATCTTGGGAGTATGAATCTCCACAAAGTCTTGACTCTCAAGATACTCCCTTGCAAAGCGAACCAAGCTGTGTTGAATCCTGAATACTGCGTTGATTGTGGGTTTGCGAAGGTCAAGTATCCTATGATTCAACCGAGTATCTAGTTCAATGTCGACCTTTCCTTCGACTACATCGATCGGAAGACGTTCGGCAGTGTTTAGAATCCTAATCTTAGTTGGAATGACTTCAGCACCAGCTGCAACCTGTGTTGTTGCGACAACAGTCCCATGAACGGATATTGCAGTCTCGGGCTTGAGCTTTCCTGAGGTTTCAAAGACTTCCTCGGACACCTTTTTCTGAGGAATTGTGATTTGTACAGTCCCATGCTCATCTCTGAGAATCAGGAACTTGATTTTGCCCTTATCTCGGAGAATGTGGGTCCAGCCCATCAGAACGACTTCTTTCCTATTCAACTCTGAAGTGATTTCATTGCTGAAATGGGTACGAGTTTCAGCTCCAATCTGTTCTGTACCAGCCTTTTCGTAGAAGTTCATACTTCAAACCTCAACCTGAGTTCATTCGGCTGACGCAGGAGTACATTATGAGGCTTTTGGAGAGTGTGGAAGATGGTCTGGGTCAAGCCCAGAAACCACCTTCTGGATTACAGTTCCGCTACATAGGAACCTGCACAAGCTCATAGACTCTCTCCCTCGCGTCGTCCTCATGCTCCTCTTCCCGAATCAGTCCTAGGGCCTTCAGTCGACTGAGACCGTAGTTTACTGTACGGGGAGGAAGGAAAGTGCTGCTTATCAGGTCCTGCCGGGACATCCGGCGTCTGTCCCTAAGTAGCACGTAGAGGAACTTCGCAGAAGGAGGTAGAGACAAGAATGAGCGTCGGGCAAAGGTGATCCCACCTGAAAGTTAATGCCATGTATCATATACCTCCGTATTGTTTTGCTTCTCACTCGCAGGTTTATTGATAAGCTTTAGCATCATAGAACTGGGTGCGTTTAGGAGATAAGTCGACAATGGTTTCCACTGAACAGTTGGATATCAAAGGTTACCGCGGCAGACCTCTGAAAAACAGATTCGTCAAACAATTTGCGGAAACAAACAAGGTTGCTCTCGTCTTTCCAGGGCTGGCGTATAATTCAACAATGCCGCTGCTCCACTATTCAGTCCAAGCCATTCTCGCAAGTGGTTTGAATGTACTGACTGTAGATTATGATTACTCAAACAACCCTGAATTCATGGAAGAATCCGTGCAAACCCGGTCAGATTGGTTAATCAAAGATGTTGAAGCTGCTTGGAGGCACATAACCGACATGGAAAAGCAAGAAGTGACTTGTCTAGCTGGAAAGTCTTTGGGAACACTAGCTATAGGACATCTACTCGAAACATACGAAGATTTACGAGATGCAAAAACAATTTGGCTTACTCCATTGATAAAGAATCCAGAACTTATGGAGCAGATGCTGTCGCACATGAAAGATGCAGTTCTAGTCATAGGAACAAGAGATGATCATTACGACAGCGACATCATAGACCGCTTGAATGCAACCACTCTTCTCAGTGGGATAGTTGTAGAAGGAGCGAATCATAGTCTGGAAATTGAAGGGGACATCACGGGATCATTGAGAGTCCTTATGCAGGTTGTTACCATTATCCAGCAGTTCCTCATTTAATCATGAAGGCTTCTGCAGGACAAGGACCCATTCTCCCAACATCCGTTCAGGTCTTGGAATTCTGATGAAGTGGCGAATGAGCTTTGAAAAGAATGTATTCTCTAGTCTGAATCCAACACTTGAAGTAGCAATCTCCGACAGGATTTCGTCTGAATGAACTTCCACACCCCGGATGAGATTGTTGCCAATGGCAATACAATAGCGACCACCAGGCTTCAGGACTCGATATATCTCAGACAACTGCTGTTCCATGTCCTCGAAGAACTTGAACACAATATACGACCTGCGTGGATCTTTGACGTAGATACGCTCCAAGATTGAGTCTAGGGTCTCGTAGCCTGTAATTCTGAGTTTCTCATACTCTTCCTTGTAGACTGTTTCAGTGCCGATGTACTTGCGCTTCACGTGAGAGAGTGGACCATTCCCTAGGAGTCCGAGCCAGTACATCTCCAGCTGATGAGTTCGAGGATAGTCTACTGCGTTGATGTATGGAGGCGAGGTTACAGCAAGTTCTACTGATTTGT
>DXJI01000037.1 GCA_019057595.1 Candidatus Thorarchaeota archaeon | reverse complement strand
GAAGTGGAGAACTTCAAAGTTGTAGAATCGCTCCTTGGAAAGAAAAT
Source organism: Candidatus Thorarchaeota archaeon (assembly GCA_019057595.1). The sequence continues at coordinate 2,541 of DXJI01000037.1, read as the reverse complement.
GCTAGGATGGAAATATGAACATCCTTTCCGAGATGAAGTGCCATTCCATCAAGAGCATGATGAAGAATACATGCATGCGGTGGTGACAGGTACACACGTAACGGTAGAGGATGGTACAGGTCTTGTCCACACAGCTCCTGGATTTGGTCCAGACGACTTCAATGTTGGACGAGAGTTCAAGGTACCAGTACTAGCACCAGTCACATCGTCTGGAAAATTCACAGATGAAGTGCCAATGTTTGAGGGAAAGATGGTCTTCGATACTAATTCTGAAGTTCCAAGAATGTTGGAGGACAAGGGGCTTCTAGTCTATGAGGAAACAATATCCCACGAGTACCCTCACTGTTGGAGATGCGATACGCCGCTCATATATCTGGCAGACAGTAGACAATGGTTCCTGAAGATGACTGGTGTCCGGGATAAACTGGTGGAGGTCAACAAAGAAGTGGATTGGACCCCTGATTGGGCGGGTACCGGTCGTTTTGGTGATTGGCTAGCTAATGCTGATGATTGGTGTATATCACGTTCAAGGGTATGGGGATCACCTCTTCCGATATGGGTCTGTGATGACTGTGAGGCAGAGGTTGTCGTGGGTTCGAGAAAGGAGTTGAAAGAACGGGCTCTAAAGTTCCCTGATGATTTTGAGATGCATCGACCATGGGTAGATGAAGTTGTCCTGAAGTGTGAGAAATGTGGAGGCGAGATGCATCGTGAGGAATTCGTGACAGATTGTTGGCTCGATTCAGGGATGGCTCACACAGCAGGTGTCGACTATCTCAGGGATTCATCATTACACAAGGAGCTCTTTCCATACGATTTCATAACTGAAGCAGTAGACCAATCCAGGGGCTGGTTCTATAGCCTTCTCTACACATCAGTAGTAATGCATGATTCAACTCCGTTCAAGGCTTGTGTCAGTCAGGAACATGTGTTGGATGCAGATGGTGGAAAAATGAGCAAGTCCAGAGGGAATGTTGTTTGGGCAAAGGATGCCTTTGCTGACATAGGAGCCGACCCATTCCGAGTATTTGTTCTGACAAGGTCAGCTTCATGGTCACGAATGAACTACGATTCGAAGGAGATAGAACTCACACGCAAGAAGCTAGATGTTCTTTGGAACGTTGTTCTATTCGCAGAAACCTACATGGATCTTGACAATTTCAAGTATGATGAAAAGAGATTGAGAAAGGCATTAGCGAAGGCAGACCTTGAGGACAAGTGGCTGCTCTCAAGAGTGCAGAGTGTTGTGAAAGAGTACAGAGTCAATATGGACAAGTACATGTGGCATCACGCTGGGCGTGTTCTCTTAGATTTCATATCAGAAGATCTAAGCAGAGTCTACCTCCCACTTGTGAAGAAACGAGTTTGGCTTGACAGTGATGACCCGAAGAAAGTAATGGCGTATGATGTCTTGTACTATACTCTCCAGACCTTCTTGAGATGTTTCAATGCGTTCACACCATTCTTGGCAGAGAAGCTTCACACGGACTTCCTCATGCGGTTTGCAGAAGATTTGCCTGAGTCAATAAACATGACTGAGATGCCAGGACCTGACAATAAACTCCTCGATGAAGAAATGGAGGCCACCTTTGAGATACTCCAAGAACTCAGGACTGCATCAAGTCATGCACGGAATAAGAAAGGTGTCAAGCTAAGACATCCTGTGGCAATGGTTACACTCATAGCTGATAGCAAAGAAACCGCAAAGAGAGCAGAAAGTCTTGCAAATCTTCTGAAGGATGACCTCAACACCAGAGGTTTCAAAGCATTGTTGACTGATGTCATGGCAGAGTTCACAACTCTAACAGTGAAACCAAACTACAAGACTCTAGGACCGAAGTTCAAGGACATGATGAAGCAACTTGTATCAACTCTTCAGAGTGTTGATGCAGTGAAGCTGAGATCAGACTTGGAGAAAGGAAAAGCTAGTGTCACCGTTGAAGGTAAGAAACTAAAGCTTGAATCAGATGATGTTGAGTTCGAGGAGAGTCTTCCGGACCACCTAAGCTATGCGGATAGCAAAATAGGCAAGGTCTACGTTGATGTGACCCGTACTAAGGAACTGGAAGCGGAGGGTCTCGTGAGAGATGTCATAAGGCGAGTCCAAGTCATGAGAAAGGAACTCGACTTGAAAGTTGAACAATCCGTAGATGTCTTCCTGATGTTCTCAGATGACGAATCAGTGGAACTCTCTAAGATGTATGATACACATCTTGCTAATGAGATACGCGCAGAATCACTTGAGATGAGAGGACCTAGCTCCAAGCCAAAGTGGAAGGACTACTCTTATGTCAAAGAGTGGGAGATAGATGATCTCAAACTGAAAGTGGGGATGAATCCCAAGTAGGCAACTACACTGGGCTCTTCTCTCTTGAAAGGACCTCGATCAATGTGTGAAAGACATCAGCATTCTGTTTCAGAGATTCTATAGAAACCCACTCATTTGCTCCATGGACATTGTCACCTTTTGGACCGAAATCAAAGAGGTTTGCACCTTCTCCTGCAAAGAAACGTGAGTCAGATGCTCCAAAACCTTCGAGG
>DXJI01000036.1 GCA_019057595.1 Candidatus Thorarchaeota archaeon | reverse complement strand
AGTAAGAGGGTTTTCGCCCGACTTTTCGTTTCAAGTCCACCATATGAGGAGAGCATCGGAGGTCTGACAACTGGAATCCAAGCAATTGCCTCACAGACCAAGGTGCGAAGACTCCTCTCATTCATCCGAAATGTACTACCTCCAGCCATGAGGGGTAGACCTTCAGCATACAGGAGCATACGGGGCATCCGAGTCAAGGCTCCCAAACTCTTACGTTTTGACATTGGATCATACTCGAAGAAGAGGATAGAACAGCTCTGCGTGAAGCGTCAAGACCCCTCAGGATTCAGGGAGGTTTCTCTGGGAGCATTAACTGAAGCACATACAGCATCCCTTCCTGATGTCCCCATTGCACTGGCATCGGAAGACTTCTGGGTAGAAACAGGGAATCCCACTGAACTCAGACTACCAATTCTGAAGGCAGCTATCACGTTTCAGCTACTGACGCCTGAGGTCTCTAAACGGAGTATCGACTCAGGTACGGAACATGTTCTCTCGCGGTTGGAAACATTGCGGGAGAGCTTTGGTCTTGAAGATGGTTCTATGGCACGTGGCAACCTCCTTGATGCTGATTCACTTGGGAGACCACTCAGCACCCTTCGATTGGCTCGTTCTACTGCACGGGCTTACTGGAAAACAAAGATTACCGCCAAGGATCTCAAGTCTGCGTGGAATCAAATACTAGAACCCGCACTCAAAGAGTTCATTGAACTCACAGAACTCAAAGAAGGCGTAGAAAAGGAATGGGGCAAAGGAAGTCGATTTGACAGGTTCAATACAAAGGTCCTGAAGGCGATCAGGACTCTCGACACTGGTAAGAAAGGCTCTCTTGGTCCAACTCTTGACGAGATTGCCCAGGAGGCTGGTGTTGAACGTCACGTAGCTGCAGAGACCCTGACCCGAATGAAGGATAGTGGAGTCCTCTATGAACCGCGTCCGGGCCACTACAGGCTGGTTTGATGTTCCTGACAAAATATATTCTAATTATCAAGAGTCATCAATACATTGTAATTTTGGATCCAAGGTTGTCCCTCGGTCCACACTGAGAAGGACAAGACACTCGGGACCCCCGTTTCCAAATCGATTATTCCATACCACTCTGACCTACTGTATGTTCTATTTGCCCAGTATCCAAAGAAGAATGAGTCTGAATCCATTCTAGATAGGAATGCCTCGTGGTTAGGTAGCGCACGGTTGATTTGATCAGGAAATAATGAATCCAGGTGAACCCAGGCTCCAACAGGTAGAATACTCCATGAAGCATGGGAGTTGATTGCATTGCGGAACTCTGAAGGAATGGTTGAACCATCTTCAAACCTCGAATAGGTCTTTGGATATTCTATGACCTCATGAAGGAAAACATGTGCATAGTACATCAGGGTCAGGTTGGGGAGTGATGTGATTTCGACGATGATACGTGTGTTGTTCATAGGCTCAAAAAGCGGTGGAATAATCTGTGAGCCCATGGTAGCGTTTCCAGTCACTGACACTTCATAGACGAACTCATCATCCACATTGATCGCCCATGAATATGTTATCGATTGTCTGATGTACTCGGTCAGAAATCCGCCTGATAGGGTGATGACGAATGTAAGAACCACAACAATGAGCAGTTTCCGACGATGGTCCACTTTTCAACACCCAGTCCGAGTTATTCTGCACATGACTCGGTACCTTTTGGTCGTTGTGATTTCAGAAGAGGCAAACTGTCTTATCTTGTTCCACACATTGATTTTTTGAGATTGGTGAGAGATTGCCCGAACTTCCTGAACTTGAAATCATAGCGCTTTTGCTTACAGATGAGCTCAGTGGGAAGTCGGTCAAGAAGACAGTGGTCCACAATCATATTGTTGTCCATGGACAACCAGTAAGTGAGTTCGAGTCCTTGGCTGTCGACGAAGAGTTTGACTCCGTCAGGGCAGATGGTAAATTCCTCGTTCTGTCCCTGACCAATCACGAATTCGTGGTGAATCCAATGTTAACAGGTCGGTTCAGAGTCATTACACGTTACAAGAAGCCAACGAGTTATGACATGGTTTCAGTTCATACAGGTGAGGGCACACTCTGGTATTCCGACAGGAAAAAGATGGGGCGCATCTATCTCGTGCCAAAGGGAGATTATTCCCAGGTCGCTGGGTTTGGAGACCGCGGTCCCTCTGCGTTGGACCCGGACCTTACTCTCGATGTCTTTCGAGATAGAATCAAGCGCCACACAGGTCAGATCAAGAACGTGCTTAGGAACCAGCGGTTTGTCAAGGGAATTGGAAACGCATATGCTGATGAGATTCTGGTCTATGCCGGTATCCTCCCATTTCGAAGACGACCAACCCTTAGTGACGATGAGGTTGAGAAGCTATACCAATCGATGCGAAATGTCCTAACTCGCATCCGTGATGTTATTTCTGAGAGGTCTCTAGATGAGATTGCGATAGAAAAACGGGACTTTCTCATGGTTCACAACCGAGGAGGAGCCATCTGTCCATTATGTGGTGGCAGGGTTTCAGAAGTGACTGCGAATAGGTTCAAGACCAATTACTGTCAGACTTGCCAGAAGTAATATGAGTGAGGTATACTCTACATCTGACACCTCATTGGAGATGAGTTGAGATGGACAAATGGGAAACTGATTTTCTCAGAGAGATAGTCAAGCTGGATACAAACAGTGACGAGAAGAAGAACTACGCAATCTGCGCTGAAATCATCAAGAACTATTGTGAAGAGGCTGGACTAAAGGTCGAGATTTTTGATTCTTTGAACGATGGGATTCCTCAGCCAAACATCGTTGCGACCATGGATGTCGGAGCAAAGACAACAGTCCTACTCTGCACACACTATGATGTTGTTCCTGCAGGTGATGTTGAGGAATGGAAGCGACCCCCTTTCAAGCTCACCTTGGAGAAGGACAAGGCCTATGGCCGTGGCGTAAGTGACGACAAGGGGAACATAGTTGCTTCAGTAAGTTCTGCAAAGGAGCTCATTAAGAAGAGTAGCTCCAAGGTGAATTGGAAGATTCTCATCTCACCTAACGAAGAGATAGGCGGAGAGTGGGGCATAGATTATCTGATGAATGGTCCTCCCAAGATCCGCGGTGATTTCGGCATTGTAGTTGACTCTGGTCCAGAATATGTCAGTACAGGTGCTAGTGGTGTGATTTCTGGCACTATGACGGTTCGTGGAACTCAAGGACATGCAGGATACCCATTCAAGTTTGCAAACGCCATCCATCTTTCAATCCCTCTAATGCAGGTCATGCTTGACTATGTTGATATCCGTCGCAAGGTCGTGTCTGAATTACCAGCACCACCTGGAAGCCCTCATCAAACACTCTGGGGTCGATTTTCCATGACAGTCTATAATGCTGGAAGCAAGACCAACACGATTCCTGGAAAGGCAGAGATATCTTTTGACTGCAGGACAGTTCCTGAAGAGAAAATTGATGATGTAGTCAAGGACATCGAGGAGTTCTTTGAGAAGGCGAAGGAAGAGACCGGTGTGGAGGCATCCCTAGAGTTCAAGACCAAGCATGCTGGTTGGGGCTCGGACCCAGAGGACAAGTATGTCAAAGCTTTCCACGAAGCGGTCAAAGAGACCGTTGACCCTGACATAACAATTTCAGCAGACTTAGGAGGGAATGATGGTCATTACTTCACATCCCATGGGATTCCAACCGTTTGTTATGGCACGTTGGCAGACGACAACAACTATCACGGGGTTGACGAATTTATGCATCTAAAGGACTTTGAGAAGGTCAAAAAGGTCCTCATCCACTTTGCAGAGACGTGTGGTTAGATGGTCAACATTCATGATCTAAAGATTGGTGCACCTGGACCATTTCTCCCACCATGGGAAAATGCGCTGAAGAGTGCTAAACTCATCGACACTCTGGGATACGACAGCATGGCATTTCCAGATCATTTTGCAGGATTTGTACCTGAACAGATCTGGACTCATGATATCACACCCTTGGCTTTCTTTCAACAGTCACCACACACATACTATGAGCTTGCTACTATCATGGGTGCCTGTGCGGCAGTAACTGAGAACGTCAAATTGATCTCGTCAGTCACTGAACCCCTACGGCGCCATCCGATTCTTCTAGCGCAGACCTTTCTCACATTGGACCACATTAGTCAAGGCAGAGTGATTTTCGGAATTGGTGCAGGTGAGATTGAGAATGTCGAACCCTATGGTCTCAACTATTCTGGTCAAGTAGGTAAGTTGAGAGAGGCACTTGAAATAATCAGACTTGTATGGGGGACCCATGAGCCCTTTGACTATGATGGTCGTTTCTGGAAGCTGAAGGATGCTGTGATGTCATTACGTCCTGCTGTTGAGGACAGACCGCCACCAATCTGGATTGCATCTCTCGGACCCAAGATGTTGGAGCTCACAGCAGAATATGGCGATGGATGGATTCCGACAATACTCAATCCAAAAAGTTACGGAGAACGCCTGAAGGTCATTCAGAATCACAGAAAGAAGAAAGACCGAACTGGTGAATTCACAGCCGCACTCTGGAACTGGTGCATCTTGGACAGTGATATCTTTGAATGTGAGAAGATGATGGAAACCCCGATTGCCAAAGCATTTGCACTACTACTTCCAGGGAGCGAATGGAAACGCTTGGGTCATACACACCCATTTGGTGAGAACTTTCACTCGCTCATTGACTACATCCCAATGCGTTATGATCGAGAAACCACGCTCAAAGCAATTGAACAGGTACCGATGGAAGTGTTGAGAGAATTCTACATGTGTGGAAACGCTGAGTCTATGATCAAACAATTAGAGGAATATGCTCGAAATGGTTTGGAGCACATGATTCTTTGGAACTCGACTGGCATGTTCGATTTGGAAAAGACTCGGTCATCTTACAAGATAATGAAAGAGGTCCTGGCGTATGTCAAGGGATAGACTCGTTCTTGTTACACAGAATCAGCACAAGCTCAAGGAACTCACACCCTTGTTCAAGAAGTACAACGTCGAGTTTGACACAACCACCCTTGAGAAATATGAGATTCGTTCTGAGAGTATAGAAGAGATTGCCCGAGTAGCTGCTAAGGTTGCATTTGAGACCATTCAAAAACCGGTTGTGGTAGATGACACCGGTTTCTTTGTCGATTCACTCAATGGTTTCCCTGGGTCATATGCAGGTATTGTACTCAAATCAATAGGCTATGAAGGAATACTGCGACTTATGACCGATTATGAAAATCGAGTATCGGAGTTCCAGACTGCAGTGGGATATTACGATGGTCATCAACTCGAATCATTTGTAGGGACGATGTCTGGAGTCGTTGCTAGCAAACCTGCAGGAGAGGATGGATTTGGATATGACCCCATCTTTGTTCCTGATGGGTTTACAAAGACATATGCTGAACTCACTTTTGAAGAGAAAGTGAGTATCTCCCATAGGACAAACGCTTTTGAGAAATTTCTGAAATGGTACTCAAAGTGATTCTGGCCTGCGCCAGCAGGTAGGATTCAGTTCACTCTTCACCCATGACATAGCCACTGTTGTTTCTTGAGACCTCGCAACATTTGAACAATGGCACCAGCTTGATCCACCGACACGTTTCGTGTCTACACAGAAATAGCATGTTTCACACTTCCTCATGGCAGCTAACTTCTCTGAAACAACAGGTCGGTTTCTAGATTTCTTCAGGTCCAAAGTTCATTCCCCCGATTCAATCGAAGTGGAAACGTAACATCGTGAAATAAAAACGCTCTCGTTTCTATTTGTAACTTGACAAGCCTTAAGACTGAAGACGACGCTTTTGCAAGTGACCAACGATGTCAGTAACTGATGCAACTCTCAAAGCCCTCAGGCAGCTGGGACTCACAGAGTATGAAACACAAGCCTATCTTGCTCTAGTGGGTGGAGGACAGATGGGTGCATCAGACATCTCGGCCAAGTCGAAGGTCCCCTACTCTCGAATTTATGATGTCTTGGGTAGGCTTGAGGATAAACAGTTCATCATTGTCAAGAGAGGTCGCCCAACCATTTACGTTGCAAAGTCTCCCACTGAAGTGGTCCGAGTGATACGTCTCGACTGGGAACAAAAAATTGAGAAATCCAGCCGACTCGTAGTAGATGAGCTCCAACCACTCTTTGAACAGGAGACCAAGGTCACGACTAGGGACGTCTATGTGATGCATGGTCGTGCTGCTATCCTGTCAAAGGCTGTGGAGATGCTCGAGTCTGTAAAGGAGGAAGTCCTTCTATCGATTCCAGGATTGGGTCTTGATATGGAGGATCTGACAACCGTCGCTGAGAATGTGCTCTCTGTGAAAGCTCGCACTCGTATCCTGACTTCTAGTGTTCCTGATACTATCAAACCGCTGATACCTTCACACTTTGAGGTTCGAACAAGGGAGAGGGTATTTGGTGTGGGACTTGTCATAGACGAGTTGCAGACATTGATCATGCTCGCGGGAGGGGACTCAGATACAGAGTTTGTGGGCATCTATTCAAGCGCCAGTCTGTTTGCATTAATGGCCCGAGCCTACTTTGAGTCTCTATGGAAGGACAGTAGTCCACTCTGAATGACTTTACGGTCTTATATCCTCTATCGATGACACTCTAACATAATATTACTCGAGTTTAGAACAGATTCAGTGGGGGTCCACTATGACTGAGCCAGAACTTGCAAAGGATGGTCAGGACGACACAATAATGCCTGATGATGACACTCCAAACTTTTGGGAAAAACTATCGCCGAGTGCAATGGCAGTCTTACGTTTTGTCAAGACATTTGAAGAGGGAGGTCAACTAGTAGTCTTCACAGAGGATGCGGACTTCAAACTACTTAGAAAGATGGTCCTGTCTTATCGAGGAAGTCTCTATTTCTTACTTACCCGTCGTTTAGAGGAAGTTGTCAAGCTTGGTGATATCACGATTATCAGTCAGAGGGATATCATGAGCCTGATTGTTGACTTGTGGGAAGAGAATATCTCTGTCCTCTCAAGGACCGAGTTACCCTATCTGAAGGCCGCAATCAAAAATCCAGGCAAACCACTAAACGTCATTGCCGAATATGCAAATCTCTCTTATGGACAGACTCGTCGTGCATCCAAACGACTGAATGACTCAGAGGTCCTGAAGACTGGGGGTATGTTGAACACCCACAAACTAGGACTAGAGAGGGTCCTGATTATGTTTGAGTCTCCAACTCTTGTCTTGTCTGGTCCCTACGTTCAGAAGACAATGATGATCGATGGTTATTCTCCCTTAGTATTAGTCGTCGCCACGATACCATATGAGAAACGTAAGGAATTTCTCGATACCATAAAGAGCTTCAGAACCAGCACTGGAAGCGTTTCTGTCTGGGGTCTCTCTGCCGGAAGGCCACAACTGAATGGTCGCTATTTCAACCCAAACAGAGGTTGGAAACTTGACTTGCTCCATTTCCGACTTATGCTGAGGAAAGGAGGCAATCCACTTGTTCTTGCAGATGTGGCTTCTACAGTTCCACCTAATCCACATGGATTCACCTATGCCGATGTCAAGATCATTGACGCACTTGTCGATAATTATGGAGGGACGGCGGCGGACATAGTTAAGGCAACCAAACTGTCATCCTCCACGGCATTTAGGAAAAGAACTCAGCTTCTGCGGAAGGGAATTGTGTTGCCAAGAGCCCGTGTCAATATTCCTACCCTGAGCGATCGGGTCATCTGCCTCCTAAGTCCCGAATGTTCAGGAGATATTATCCCAGCATGGGACTACCTGCCTCTCACATATCACTCACGGATACAGAACCTGGAGGATCCCTCCGAGAAGAAGGTCTTGCTTGTTTCGGCCCTGCCTGCTGGGTCTGGCCAGAATCTCATTGAAGTGCTAGATGATGAAACGTCCAAGATACATGACTATTCAGCTAATGTTGTTGCAGCGGGAGTGGGAGGATCTTCAAAGGTCTCCTCAATGTACGACCGAAGAAAGGACCAATGGAAATGGGACATATCGAAGTTCTTTGATGCTTTTACATACAGTGTGGTTCGCAGGGAGGCGTCACCGAAAAACATCCCTCTAGACCTGGCATGAATCTCGCAATTCGCAAGTCATATCTTGTGTAAGTGTTTACCCGGACAGGACTGTCTGATGATAGAAATCGTATTCCTAGGTACAGGAGGATCAATTCCCACCAAGGGTCGAAATCACCCGTCCATTGCAATCCGCCATGAAGGTTGGGTGTTACTTCTCGATGCAGGTGAGGATGTACAAAGACAGTATGAGAAGGCGAACCTAGGACTAAACAAAAAGATGGCCATCTTTGTTTCTCACGTTCATGCAGACCATGTTATAGGTCTGCCAGGAATTCTGCTTCGTTTCTCTCTACTGGGGAGAATGAAACCATTGACTATCTATGGACCAGAGGGTCTCATTGAATATGTCAAGGTCAGTCAGTCAACAATAAATCTTGGGACCACCTTTGAAACAGAAGTTCACGCAATCGAACCTGGCGTCATCTTCCAAGAACAGCACCTGACTGTCCGTGCGTTTGAGGTTGACCATCGAGGAGTTGCATTTGGGTATGAGATTACCTGGTCACGACCCACGGGCACGTTCCTTCCAGCTAAAGCTGAAGAGCTAGGTGTTCCTAAAGGTCCTTTTTGGAAGGCTCTTGCATCTGGGAAAACAATCCAACTCGAGAATGGTTCGAAAGTTTCTCCAGATCAGGTAACTGAACCTGGTCCTAGCCCCTTGAAAATAGTCTACTCGGGAGACACTCGTCCCTGTGAAAATCTGCAAAATGCATCAAGGGATGCTGACATCTTGATCTGCGAGGCGATGTATACTTCAGAACATGAAACTCTGGCGGAGGAAAGAGGCCATACTACTGCATCTGGTGCTGCAGAGCTTGCTCGTGATGCCAACACAAAATTGCTTGTTCTCACTCATTACAGTCCTCGTTACTACGAAGGAAACGAGATTATCGAAGAAGCAAGGTCGGTCTTTCCAAACTCCGTGCTAGCTCGAGACCACATGAGAATTCAATTGGCCCGTGATGGAACCGCAGTAGTAGTCAAACCCCCAGAGGATGACTGAGACTCAAGCACAACACGGATAAACCTCTCACTATGTTTCTGGTTGTAGGTGTGTAACACTGAGCTCAGATAAAATGGTCAAAGTCTGCCTCATCACAACTGGAGGAACTATCTCTAGTGTCTATGACTCTGAAACCAGAGCACTTCGTCCAGGTCTGTCTGTCGAGGAGCTTATTGAACGCCTCCCTAAGGGAATGGGCAATATTGAGGTCATCCAGAGAGAGTTGTATCAACTGGACTCTGCTAATGCACAACCGCACCACTGGCAGACCTTAGCAAGCACTATCAAAGAGGTGAGTGAGGAGATTCAGGATCTCACGGGTATTGTTGTCACTCATGGTACTGACACCATGACCTATTCTGCTGCAGCCGTGAGTTTTATGGTTCAAGACTTCGGTAAGCCGATTGTGTTCACTGGTTCTCAGATTCCCGCAACAGTGCCATGGAGCGATGGTCCAAGAAATCTGCTCGATGCAATTCGGGTGGCTGCGTTTGGGGACCTCGGTGAGACCTGCATTGTGTTCAATGGCGAGGTCCATCGAGCAACCAGAGCAAAGAAGGTGCGGGCCAACTCATATGATGCATTCGACTCGATGGACCCCTCACCAATAGGTCTCTTAGCACGTGACATAGTACTTTACGAGGGTCGGAAGAAACGTGATCATACGTGCATTCCGCGGTTTGATACACGACTCGATGATAGGGTGTTTCTTCTCAAGGTGTTTCCAGGAATGCCACCTCAGACTCTTGCTCGAATTGTGGACATGGGCTTTCATGGAATAATCGTAGAGGGCTATGGATCCGGCAACATTCCCACAAATGAAAATGCCTTGACTGGAGGTATTCTTCAGGCAATAGACCAGGGCTGTTTTGTCGTTGTCAGTTCACAGTGTGCCTTTGGTCAGGCTGACCTGTCGATCTATGAGGTTGGAAGAGCGGCTATGGAGGTCGGAGCAATGAGTGCCCACGACATGACATCTGAAGCTGCACTGGTAAAGCTAGCTTGGGTCTTGGGTCACACCAAAGAATCCGATCGAGTCAAAGAGATGATGGGAATCAGCTATATTGGTGAGATGTCCTATATCGAGAGTGCTTCTGACAAGTAGACTAGTTCAATTCCTCTAAATATAGCGGATTTCTATTATAGTTCAAATGAAAGTGGCGCCGAGGATGAGATTCGAACTCATGCCTCCTATTGGAGAATAGCTGTCTGAACGAAGGTCGTTAAGACAACTGTCGATTCCAGGCTATCGCCGTGAACCGGGCTTGGCTACCTCGGCTTGAAGTACAGAGAATCTTGTATTCCTTTTCATCTTTTCCATTCCTATTGCAATTAGTGGGTTTTAATTCTAGTCTGTAGGACAACAGCTTAAGAATGGAAATATCTACACTAATCCATTAGAGGAGACTCTGTCAGATGATCTATAGCACAATCTTGCTGAATGCTCAGACTAGACGCAAGATTGCATCATCTGAATATTGGGCGGACCCAATTCCAAGGAAAATCATCAACCAGTATCTCTCACAGCTTGAAGCTCTTATCCAGAAATCTGAGCGTTTGAAGTACAAACCAGTTGTACTCGAAGAGTACAAATTCGTAAGTCGAGAATGTGGTAAAGGGATTATCATCTTTGTCACAGATCATGATGAATCCGAAGAGGATATCATTAACAAAATCAATCGTGCTGCAAGTTCACTCCGACTGGTCTTAGACAAGAATACTGCAAAATACGTCAAGACGAACTATGAGCAGATCATCGCTCGTTTCATCCAATCCCGTTTTGTAATCGCCCTTGTTGGAAACATGGGAGTTGGAAAAACATCACTCCTTCATCTATTGATGGGAAAACCTCCTCCAGAAACTCATGTCCCCACAATCGCATTGAACTGTGAGGTAATTGAAGACATCAAATTTGCAAACTACGAGATAGTAATTTTCGATTTTGCAGGACGGGAAGCCGCTAGAAATCTTTGGGACTTCTCATTTACAGACATGATCTTCTTGATTACTGATTCAACACTCAAGAATATTGTGTCCTCTAAATCGATTTTCACAGAAATACTCTCTGAATATCCTGAGATGCCAATCATAATCTTTGCAAACAAACAGGACACTCCCAACTCTCTTGACCCCTCAGCAATCAGTAAGGTCATGGGGTCCCCATCTTATTCTATGGTGGCTATTGATCTGGCCTACCGGGAAGATCTTCTTCGGATCTTAGTGGATGTCCTTTCAGAGTTTTTCGAACTAGAGGTTCCAGACCTACCGGTGGAACAACTACTTTGCATTGAAGAAGAGGCATAGTCACTATCTCTTACTTAAGGTCCATTCTGACTCGGGGGTCATTTCAACGAATCCAAGAATCAGATTTCCCCTGATATCATCAAATTTGAAAACACCAAAGACCAAATTTTCTACTCCTGAATCCCAGTCTACTCTCCCACGAGAGAGATAATTTTGGAAAACATCTCTACAATTTTTCCGTACTGATGAATAGAGATTCTTGTATCTCCTCCTCTGTGAAGGTCGGATCCCCCATCGGTTAAGTATGAATCTATTTGCTAGACTGTTACTAGAGATTAGAACTGACTTTCTGTTCCTTGTGTCACTTTGAAACGAATCACTGAGAACTGTTCGTAATGTGTCAGGTATATTCGCAAGTATTGAAGGTGTCACTTCTGGTTCAATTGGTGATTTGACACTCACAACATCCACCCCATGAGAAGAATACTCTCTCCTCTCGTATATCTATTCTGCCCATAAGAACTCCCCCAGAGCACGTAAGACGCTTCAGAATCCGCGGCTTGATGGCAACTATTATAAGGTATTTTCAAGACGCGAACAAGCCTCAGACCAGTCAGATGAGGTTATACATCATGTCAGAAGATTACAAGTATATTGTCCGTATCAGTGGAAGTGACATAGACGGGCAAGAGAACCTACTCCAAGGACTCACACGAATAAAGGGTGTGGGTCTTAGACTGTCCCGTGCCATCATCACTAGGACCGAGATTGATTCATCCAAGAGACTCGGTTACTTGACTGATACAGAGATAAAGAAGATCGAGAAGATCGTCAAGGATCCTGTTTCGTCTAATTTTCCTGACTGGTATGTCAATCGTCCAAGAGACAGAATGAGTGGAAGGATGCTCCATTTGACTGGATCCGACCTAGAATTTGCTCACAGGAACGATATTGACAGGCTTCGAAGAATCAAGTCCTGGAGAGGTGTCAGACACTCACTCGGTCTCCGAGTCAGAGGTCAGCATACTCGAACAACTGGGCGCGGTGGAATGGCAGTTGGTGTTTCAAGGAAGAAATTATAGTCGAGGGAATGAATGATGGGTGATCCGCGCAAACAGAAGAAAAAATACGTAGCCCCGAAGAAACCCTTCGACAGTGACAGGTTCGAACAGGAACTCCAACTCATCGGTTCATATGGACTGAGAAACAAGAGAGAGTTATGGAAACACAAGACTGATCTCTCACATTATCGACGTAATGCCCGTCAGATGCTGGCACTTTCAGTATCTGAACGAGAGCAGAATGAACGTGAGTTAGTCACTAAACTGGCTCGGGTTGGTATTCTCAGAGCAGAACCAACTCTGGATCATGTTCTTGACCTTACATTAGAGGACATGCTTGAACGTCGCCTTCAGACAATAGTGTTTAGGAAGGGTCTAGCCAGTTCGATGCATCATGCTCGACAGCTAGTGGCCCATGGACATGTTGCTCTGGATGGAGCTCGGGTCAATACACCTCAGAGACTGATCACTGTGGCGGAAGAGGAACGACTCCAATACACTACCAAGTCACCTCTGAATGACATGTCACATCCTGCACGAATTGCTGCTTCCGATGCCGCAACAAGGGCTACTGCTGAACCCTTTGATGGTGCAGATGATGGCGAGCGCCCACGGAGACCAGAGGGCAAAGAACCTGTGACAAATGCTGACCTTCCAGCTGCAGGAGAGGAGAAACATGAGTAAGGACGACCGTGACAAATGGGGAATTGCCCATATCTTCGCATCTTACAATGACACAATCATTATGATTACTGACATCACTGGTGCCGAAACTCTTGCTCGATATTCTGGTGGAATGATGGTCAAAGCTGACAGGAACGAGTCATCACCACACGCTGCAATGCAGGCCGCATTCCAAGCTGCTCGAGAGGCAAAGGACAAGGGCATCTACGGCATTCACATACGAGTTCGAGCACCTGGTGGTCATGGACCAAAGACTCCCGGTCCTGGGGCACAAGCTGCAATTCGTGCACTCAGCAGGGCCGGACTCAGAATCGGCATAATTGACGAAGTCACCCCGATGCCACACGACGGTACTAGAAAGCGCGGTGGTCGTCGCGGGCGAAGAGTCTAATCAGGTCAACTTCAAGCATTCAGTTCTTCAAGAGTAGCTATGCCATTTTACTTTGAGACTAGCTGGTGCGCCGCTATTCATTTTAGCACTTCGAACGAGAGGCCTCGTTAGATGTCTCTGTGCTCGAGTAGGTGGTAGATAGACCCCCTTGCAGAGGTCTCTCGCAATAGGAGTTTCAATCTTGCTGATCTCAGAATCCTTGAAGCCACACCTCACACATTTGTACCCTTTCCCACTTCCTGCGCTCTTCATTCTCTTTCCGCATTCTGGACATACAGGATTGAGAACCTCGATAGCCGGTACAAGCTCAATAACTTCTATTCCCTCCAAGTTCAATGTGAGACCGTGTGTTCTAGAGGCAGGTCGTACTCCTGCATGTACACAGAGTTTGTCTCCCTGCATGAGTTTCATCACAGTTTCTCGAAACTCACCAGAGGGTTCATACGCAGCGCAGTCCACCTTTCCACTATCATCTACAATACTGAATATTGAGTGACCGCCCTCAATCATCTTGGGTTTACTATCCACTCTACCTTTGACTATAGCCGCCATGTACGGTCTGAGATTCTTTACTTCGACGCGATGCTTCAGGTGTTCTCCTGTTCCCTGATTTGATCTGAACACCATCCATCTGTTAACTTGTTGTTTGCTCTTTACCTGTCTGCCTGCTTTGATGACACATTCAGGGGTTTCTCCACGGACTCCAAAGAGAACAGGGTCTGGACCATGCGGTTCGATGAGTATCCTATCTTTTGCCGCATCAAGATTGGAGAAGACACAATCACCCCCTTCTTTGTCCATAGCTCGCACTGAGTCCACATCGACTCCTCGCGAGTCATTGCATTCCTTTATCGAACGATATGCTATGTACTCGTAGGTGTGATCTTTCTGGAGTGTGTTTGCCACGGAGGCAAGGGCTCCAATGAGACCCCTTCCGTTTCCGCGCGAGAAATGGGAGATGTTATTGGTATCGATGATTCTTTTGGCAAGTTCAATGGGAACAACACGCCAGAGTGCTTGCTCTGATAAATTCTGGATCTGTTTTGGAACATTATCATTGAGGATGACTACCCCAGGATTCGTATTAGGATATTCATCATCTACATAATTTTCCACTAACTTCTCAATCATTGGAAGAATGGAGTCTGGTTCATTAGTTCGAAATCTTAGAGCCACTGCTCCATTTCCCCTGGTTCTGTAGGGAATTCCTGGGTTCAAACGAATGAGGTTTGGATAGTCTGTCCACTCTACATTCCACTCATTCAGTTTCTCCACTAGAATACTGGAGAAGTGTGTGGTGCATCGGCCTTTCGGACTGTCGATGTCATCCATTCCAATCTGAACAAGTTTACTACTCATTTATCATTCTTCCAACAGCTGTCACACATTGTGACTTCATTGACTTTGGCTCCGTGCTCTTCGCAGACCAACTTACCACATGTGTTGCATGCACGTGAAGCCAGGTACTCACAGCAGATCTGACATCTCGCTTCACGACAGTTGATACAGAGATCCTCGCCAGTAACTCTACAAGATTCACACACAATAGCACCACACATCTTGCATGAACTGAATGGTCCGGTTTGATTGCATATCTCACAGGAGTTACCTGGTTCATAGAGCATGATGAAGTTCCTCGACCAGAAGACGTAGGGCAACACAGAAATCCTTTCCTCTTCGACTCCACACATCGGAGATATATGTCTTGAACCAGAAACCCCAAGTCGTTGTCTATCATGCAGGTCAGTGTGACCCAAAGAAGTGTACTGGTACTCGACTTGGTAGGATGCGTAAGGCAAAAGTTGTGAAAAATATGAGGTTCATTCCTCGGGGTGGAGTTGTTCTCAATCCAGTATCTGAGGTAGCATTCTCTCCCGCTGACAAAGACTCCATTCTGAAATCCGGTCTCGTTGCCCTGGACTGTTCATGGAAGCAGGCTGAGAAGATATTTGCTGCATCCAGAGCTGGAGCACAGAGATCCTTACCATACCTGCTTGCTGCTAATCCGATTAACACATACATTCCCATTATACTCTCCACAGCTGAAGCACTGGCTGCAGCACTTTACATCATTGGACTACAAGATGAGGCGGATGACCTGTTGTCTGTCTTCAAATGGGGACACTCCTTCATCACACTCAATCGTGAGTGGCTGGATTCTTACGCAGAATGTGGCACTAGTGTTGAGGTAGTTCAGGTTCAGCAAGAGATAATGAGCGAGCACACTCGAGATTGACTATCAACATGGAGTAATTCTTTTCATCTAGTAATGCTACCACTATCTATAGTATTCAAGCAGGTTGTTTTTGAATGACAGAAAGGAAGTTTACTCTTTCAAGAAGTCCTAGGGATTTCATCTACATGTTTCTTTTTACAGCATTTGGACTGTGGATGTTATTCGAGTTCATGTTGAAGGCCAACATATTTGGTTCCGTGTCTTTAGTGTCCGGTCCTTTCTTAATCCTAGGAAGTGTGTGTTACCTCTTTACTTCACCGAGAGATTTCAGAAAACTGGGAGCGTTGATTGGACTAGTTGGTTCGGGACTTGCATGCTTTATGTTCTTCACATTACAGGAGATGATAAGCAATCTGATGTATGTATATCCCGCGATACAAGCTATTTTGGCTCTAGGGGTATCCTTCCTGTGTTTGTCAATATCCTTGGCTCAGCTCTGTAAAGCGTTATGAGAGTAATGAAAGGGTGGGGCGGCTCTGGTCCAGAGAGTAACCCCAATTTTGTTCCACTCCAGATTGTTGCCGATCTGAAGTCTTGCGACATCAAACTAAGCTTCCTACCCTACACCTCGGGTCGACACGTCAACGGTGTACTCTTGGAATTGCTCAACCGGTGATGGGCCGTTTCAATCAAGCCGAACTGATCCTCAACAGATTGAACTTCTGTATCATTGTCGTATCCAATTCGGGGATATCGTTTCTGTTCCCAGAGCGAGGTTCTCACCTCCCTAGTAATCTAGGACCGGCATCGACATAGAGTCGGGAGTTTCCTCAGCTCTCACTCCGAGGAGTGAGTACCGTCAGTCGCGCTTCTGCTCCAGAGCCACTCTTGACTTAGCACTTACGAATAAAAAGATGAAGGATTGTCTATGATGAATCATCCTTGGGTTTCTTCTTCCAGAGTGAGGGATATCGACCTCTCTCCATCAGGACCCGTTCACTCTTGGCAACAATACCACTCTTTGCCTTGGCTATCCTATCGCTAGTATCGTTACTGGTGGCAATAGCAACTACCTCACCCTTCAGTGTCTTCAAGACGACCATGTCGCCTTTTTTGAGATCACTGCTCAGACTGACGACACCATTCGCTGCGAGATTGGCTCCATGACAGACAGCATCCACCGCAGAATCACGGATGTTTATCACAGGAAGATGCCCCACACCAAATTCGATTGGGAGTAGGTACTTCCTGAGCTCGGTCTCATCTCCGTCCTGTTTCCAGAACATGAAGGCATCCTTCAGATCATATAGGGAACACATGTGTTCATCCTCTCGGAAAGATCCCACACGGGTCCTTCGAAGTTCCCGCATATGTCCTCCCACACCAAGTGCTTCTCCAATATCAAAACAGAGTTTTCGGATGTAAGTACCAGCCTGACAACCCACACGAAAGAGTACAAGACGTCCCTTTATCTCGAGTATATCATTGTAGTAGACTTCACGCACCCTGAGTACCCTCTTGACCGACGATCGCAGAGGTGGTTTTTGGTAGAGCTTACCTTCAAACTCGTCGATTACCCTTCGTATATCTTCCTCAGGTGCTTTGTGATGTAATTCAAGAACACAGACATACTCCTTTCCGGCTGGTAACAGTGCTTGCATTGCCTTGGTCGCATTTCCTACTCCCGTCGGTAGAATGCCTGTTACACCCGGATCGAGGGTTCCGCCGTGGCCCACTCGTTCAACTCCGAGGATTTTTCTCACCCAGGTTGCAACCTCATGGCTTGTGGGTCCAGCTGGTTTGTCGAGAACGACTACCCCGTTCTTAAGCAGGTATTCAATTGGTAGGTTGTCCAGAGACTGGAACCCATAGTCTGGATTGGTACTAGTGGATGATTTGAGAATCAGTTCGCGGGGCTTATCTGCAGGCAGCATGCCCTTCAACGAATCAACACTCCTGATGACCACTCAGTCTAAATATCAAGACGAATCTTTGTTCTGAACTTGTCAGTCAGACCAGCCTCTTCAATGGCCTTTTCGATTGCTTCATCATCCGCATCTGCTGCGACTGTGAGCATTATTTCAAGTGGTTCCAAGTGTCTGATATTGCAACTTCGTCGCTTGACACCGCTCAGCTTTCTTGGTCCTGTAACCACTACATAGCTATCGTCTTTCTTTTCCAATACAACACAATAACTACCGGCTTCGCGGCCCATAGTCTTGACACATACTCTTCCTGTTTCGTAAAGACTCATCTTCAATACACCTCGCCTTGTCCTTGGTCTGCACCCGAGTCACCTCGTAGCATCATCCCTTGGACTGGGAGAATAGTCGAGCGGACTCGTGTTAGCAATATGAGCCTTGCGCTTGATACAAACTAGTAGATTTATTCAAAGAATTCTTCGATGGCTGTGAAAACTATGGCGATGACCTCTTCAAGATCATACTTGTCAGTGTTAATGATGACGTCATAGATTGAGTGGTCAGACACGTCTACTCCGTAATACTCGAGGTATCTCGCTTTTTCACTGCCTTCTCGGGTTATAGTTTCCCGACGGGCATATTCAAAGTCCGTTCCGTCCCTCTCTGAGATTCTCCGGATTCTGTTCTCTACAGAAGCAGTCAGTAGAATCTTCAGGTCCGCATTGTCTCCCGCCATCCAAGCTGCCAGCTGACCATCAATGACTGCATTGCCATTCACTGCCTCTTCACGGAGCTTGTCATCAATCAGTCTGTCAATGTCCTCGTTACCCTCTGCAACCCTGCTAAACTCTTCAAGAGTGAGATCCCTTTCCTTTGCAAGCTGCCTAAAAACAATCCCTGCAGACATTCTCCTAAGATCAAACTTATTGGCAATCGCGTCAGCCAATGAACTCTTGCCAGTACCGTGAAGCCCTCCCACAGTGACGACGCGTTTCATCATTCTAGTCTCGTGCTGCTTTGATGAGACCACGACGTAGTGCCTTCGAGGTAATGACACCACCATATGGTCGGTTTGGTCTCTTAGCTGATTTGCTTGCACTTCGCCTGCGATTATGCTTGGCATGTCTGGATAGATGCAACTTCTTGCCTGTGACAGCGCAGGTTCCACTTGCCTTGTAGAACTTCTGTCTGTGAATGACTCTATTACCGCCTGGAGTCCTCACTACGCGGTTTGCCCGTGATCGAGTAAGCATACCTGGTCGCATTTTCTGACACCTGTCTTTCTCTTTGGGGACCGTCTAGACTTTCCTTTTAAGCAAAGCGGTGTCGACGGAAAACTGGTTAGCCCGGTGTGAAGTCTGGTGGATACAACGTGAAGTACGCAACGATGATGGCCAGTATCACACCACCAAGAATCAGACCTCGTCCTGTCATCTTTCCTACCCTCACACCTACAAACAATAGAATTGCTCCTATCAGTATCACAATGAATGAAGATGCTCCTCCAATGAACATCAGGAAACCCCAGATTTCTTCAAAATAACCCCCAATAAGTCGGGCAAACTCTTCTAGAGGGCTCAGTATTTCTTCAAACATCTGAATTCGGATATACGTCGGTGGCATGTCATTTGGTAGCTAGCATCCTACAGGTGTTAGAAATCCACACTGGATTTGCATAATTCCTGTCTTCTCTCGAACGTAATTCGCGCGTTCATCTCTTAGGTGCCTGTAAGCACCTGGGTTCCCATGATTCTCTGAAGTATGCTTGAGAGTCCAAGACCTACAATGAAGTAGAAACCATAGAAGCTGAGTCCAAAGCCCGCGGCTGAGACCGTGCCAAGCATGCCGTCAAGGAAGGGTAGAACCTTTTGGATATTGAATGGAAGGACAACGACGATATCGTCTAATCCTCCTGTGTTGTAGAACCCTCTTAGGAAGGAGAATATGAATATGAACGGGATGAAAAATATCAGTGATGGTTTACACCTTGCTCCCATCTGTTCCCTTTGAATGCGATCGATGTATGCCTTTCTCTTCTTCAGCTTCTTCATGAGCTTCTCGTTTTGGGTTTTCTTTGCCTCTTGCTCCAGCTCTTTGTATTTTTTGATCTCTGCCTGCTGTTTGTTCAGACGTCGCATATCTGTGAAACGCCTCATTGCGAGATTGCTTACGGTCGAGATGCTCATCGAAACAAGGAGAATGAAAATCCCAGCCATTGGGGGTTCTTTGAAGACTAGGGTGAACCAAACTATAAACTGGCTAAATATGTCCTGCATCTCAGTCTACTCCATTAATGTGTCTGCAAGTTCAGCAGCTGCTTCCTCTACAAGACCTTCTCGGTTCTTGATTATTCTGACGGTCGCACCGGTTATGGTGCCCACTGATACTGCGGCTGCTCTGCACATCTCTTGATGCACTTGAATATCAGCCACTGCTTGAGCATCGCGTGTTCGAGTCTCATCTCCAGTCCTACGATCGGCTATCTTCTCTGAGTCTGCCTCAACAAGGACAACCGTCTTTGGTTTGATGGCGTTAACAACCCATTCTGGCAGTCCTATCAAGTACCCATTGTTAGTCTGGATAAGTGTGTGAGTATCAACAATGGTCCTTGCTGACTTGGATTTCTCAGCAATAGCTTCACCAGCTTTTCTTTGAATCTCTCTCTGAAGATAAGTTGGTAATTTCCGCAATTCATCTCGGTCTTTCACGTGACCTGCTTTTACTGCTACCTCAAACATCTCTGTCCCAATGTTCAAGATTAGAACATCCTCGCCATGTTTTTCCTTGACTTGCTCAATGGCTGTGTTAATCACAGTAGTTTTTCCAACACCAGGGATGCCAGTCACAATCACGACATTTCGAGATTCAGTCATTGAGTGGATACACCATCCATCGAAGATTAGGCGCTGGTTAGAGGTATCTGTTATAAAGTCTGCTTTTAGTCAAGGAGTCTTTTCAACGTCCT
>DXJI01000035.1 GCA_019057595.1 Candidatus Thorarchaeota archaeon | reverse complement strand
GCCAACTTCTGGTTTCACTACTCGAAGAGATAGGTCTGAATCGAGAGGATGTGTTCATCACATCGATCCTTAAGTCAAGACCTCCTAAGAACAGGACTCCCACTCAGTTTGAGGTCAATGTATGTAGACCATATCTAGAGAGGCAGATAGAGCTGATCAAGCCCCGGTTCATAGTGCTCCTTGGAGGAGTGGCAATCTCATCCTTGGTTGGTCCTTGGAAGGTTTCAGAGTCTCATGGTCGATTCTATGAGAGCGGATCTCAGACGTTCTTCATGACCTATCATCCTGCCGCTGCTCTCAGGTTTCCCAAGGTCAAAACTACAATGAGAGAGGACTTCAAAACATTGGGTCAGGCGCTTGTTTGAGTGGTCGTTATATTCAACCATGCTGACTCCCTCCTGTGAAACAGATGGCTGATTCGTTGTCACTCTTGCTCCTACAGTCACCATTCGATATTCAGATGCCTGAGAACTGGTTTGTTATCATTGGTGACATTCTCAATGTGGTGTATGTGCTTGCCATCCGTGGATACTTGATCTTTGTATTGATTGGCCTGATGATCTTTGCAACCGGATTCAGTGACGGCCTAGCCAAAGGTCTAGTAGCATTTGGAATCATCCTCTATTTTGGAGGACCATTCATCGTTAATCTCTTTGCTCAATTCAGTGGCGTTGAACCAATAACCATTGAAGGTGCTACGATGGCGTGGCTACGTATCGTAGGAATGACCGATGCTGAGTTGATCACTGTACTGGTCTGGTTGGGTGATGCCATTGCATCCCTCTGCCTACTTGCCGGAGCTGTTCTCTATTTCACGCCCTCCGCAAAAGATCTAGAGTCTCGTGGTAAGTCACTTATGGTCCGGGCGTTGATGTTTGCACCAATTCTAGCATTCTTTCATGTTGCTGCTTGGTTGTAAGTGGCTCTTCGCAACTCTTAAAACTCGGAATTGAACTGCGTTGCACTGACATAAAGGCAAAGGTGGTTTCTTAGGATGTCCAAAGAATCTTCGATAGTCTACAGAACAGTTTCTGATGTTAGTGGGCCACTACTTATCGTCGAGAAAACTCACGACGTGGCGTTCAATGAAGTTGTAAAGATCAGAGCGCCAAATGGAGAATTACTTACCGGAACAGTACTAGAAACCGGAAAGGGACGTGCTGTCATTCAAGTGTTCGAAGGTACGAGTGGTCTCGATACTGATGTCACAGCTGCCAGATTCACTGGAGAGACCATGAAGCTTCCAGTTTCGTCAGAGATTCTTGGCAGGGTTCTTGACGGTGCAGGAAACCCACTTGATAAGGGACCTCCACTCACAGCAGAAGACCACTGGGACATTTACGGATCCCCAATCAACCCCTACGCACGACAATATCCACGGCAACCTATCCAAACTGGAGTGTCTGCGATTGATGGTCTCAACACACTAGTCCGTGGACAGAAACTCCCAATCTTCTCAGGTTCTGGACTCCCTCATAACAGACTTGCCGCACAGATAGTCAGACAGGCAAAGATTCCAGGAGAGGAGGGTGACTTCGCTATTGTGTTCGCAGCGATGGGAATTACTGCAACAGAAGCACAGTACTTCATGCAATCTTTCGAGGAAACAGGAGCTCTTGAACACACAACCCTCTTCCTAAATCTTGCAAATGACCCTGCAATTGAACGTATCATTACCCCACGCGCTGCACTCACTGCTGCTGAATACCTTGCTTATACAGCCGACATGCACGTACTTGTTATTCTTACAGACATGACCAACTATGCTGAGGCACTTCGTGAAATCAGCGCAGCAAGATCTGAGATTCCTGGACGCCGGGGTTATCCCGGTTACCTTTACACAGACCTCAGTCTTATCTATGAACGAGCTGGTCGTATCAAAGGTAGAAATGGAACAATCACTCAGATGCCTATACTCTCAATGCCACAAGATGACATGACTCATCCAATTCCTGATCTCACAGGATACATCACTGAGGGACAGATTATCGTTGGGCGAGGAATGCATAGACGAGGTATCTTCCCACCAATCGATCCTGGTCCATCACTCAGTAGATTGATGAAAGAAGGAATTGGAGAGGGGATGACCAGATTCGATCACAAGGAGATTCAGGCACAACTCTACTACGCATATTCTGAGGGTCGTGACCTCAGAGACCTAGTTGCAGTTGTGGGATCTGATGCTCTGACTGACCGAGATCAGAAATATCTCAAGTTTGCAGACAAGTTTGAGTCCGAATTCATCAATCAGGATGAGTTTGAGGACCGCTCATTTGAGCAGACACTTGATATTGGTTGGAACTTACTGAGCGACTTCCCAGAGAGAGAACTCAAACGTTGTGATCCTGAGACCATCTCTTGGGCAAGGGACAAGGGTGTATACAAACCAAGCTGACTCACTCGAGGCCTAACTGATGCAATATCTTCTTGAAGAAGAACCGCCGTGCAGCACTGGAATAGCCATAGCCTTCCAAGTTTCTGACATTTCCAAAGTGTAATCATTGATTTGCGTAGTCTGTAGATTTCATACACAACCCTAACCCTCGGAATTGCTCCAGTTCCTCGTGCTGACAAGAACTTAAAAAATGTGAAACCGGCGAATGAAGAAATTATCTATTCCGGTTCCAAGCCATGATGTAGATAGTGATCCTTCTCTTTCTTTGAACCAAAGCTTCTGATACCATCTGCCTTGAGCTGGCTCTTGATCTCTC
>DXJI01000034.1 GCA_019057595.1 Candidatus Thorarchaeota archaeon | reverse complement strand
GAGATAGAGGAACTCGAAGATAAAATCAAAGAGGTTGAGCGTGAACTAGAGGCAATGGGTCCAGTCAACCTGAAGTCGCTCACTGACTACGACCTAGAGAAGGACAGGTACGAAGAGATCGTCGACAAGAAGACCCGTCTTGAAGATGAACGAAATGAGATTCTTGCCTTCATGGAAGAGTTGGAGGCTGAGAAGACTCAGAAATTCCTTACGGTCTACAATGAGATTGCAGACAACTTCTCCACGGTGTTCGCACAACTCTCACCAGAAGGAGAGGCGAACCTTATGCTTGAGAATCCCGAATATCCACTGATGGGAGGGATAACAGTCAGGTCCAAACCACGAGGAAAAGAGCTTGTCACTTTGGATGCCATGAGTGGGGGAGAGAAGACTTTAACCGGTCTAGCACTGATCTTTGCCATTCAGATGTATAGTCCAGCGAGCTTCTACATATTCGATGAGATCGATGCCGCTCTTGACAACGTCAATGCCCACAATGTGGCCCTGCTCATATCACAGATGTCCAAGAACTCACAGTTTGTGGTTGTGTCATTGAGAGACACAACAGTCCGAAAAGCTGATTTGTTGGTGGGGGTATCGAATCAGGATGGCATCTCAAGGATTGTTGCAGTTGATTTGGAGGAGGTCGCATCATCATCATGATGGATGATGACTCACCCTTCTGGGCAACTCCGCCCTACATTCTTCTGACAGACGTTCTACAATTGGACAAGGTTGAGCCATGGAACGTCGATGTGGGAAAACTCGTAGGTGGATTCCTTGATGAAATGAAGAGGTTGGGAGATATCGACTTTCGTATTTCTGGGAATGCTCTGTACTCAGCTTCTGTTATCTTCATGAGGAAGACCAGAGAGCTTGTCCAACTTGGACTGCTGCCCCCTGAAGAGGATGAGGACGATGGAGAGATGGAGATTCCACTCATTCGTCCACCCTTTAGGTTGACCAATAGACGAGTGACACTAGAAGAGCTGCTGGTTGCCATGGACCATGTTCTGAGCAAAGGAACCAGACGTAGACAGACTCCTACAAAGCGGAAGTACAGGTCAAAAAGTGATCCGTTGACATTTCGGATGAACATCGATCAAGCCAATATCGAGGAAACTATCGCGGATGTCTACGAGGACATGTGTAAAATTATGAAGATTGGTGACGTCATCAAGTTCGTCGACATCCTCATGAACAACACACGACAGGAGATCGTACGTGTCTTCTTCTCGCTTCTTTTCCTGTTTGGACGGGCATACATTGACATCTGGATGGATGAAGAGAACATCATCTGGGTGAAGCTTGTGGAGCTACCTGAGATTACAAAAGATGAAGAGGAATCCGAAGAGGAGATTCAACCAGAGATCAAGACATAGGGTGATTTGTTTGGATGAGGACATGGTAACACTAGAAGCTGCACTCTATGTGTCTGGAAGAGCATTGACCCTTGAAGAACTGGGCGATATCATTGGAAAATCGCAGTCCACTGCTCAGAAACTGCTCGACAACTTGAGCTTCGAATACAACCAGAAGGAAGGAGCACTTGAAGTAATCGTGTTACCCAAAGACCGCTACGTGATGCAACTCAAACCTGAACTCACTCCCAGGGTCGGCAAACTAATACCTGGAGGTCTTCTCTCCTTTGCCACACTTCAGACCCTGGTTTTCATCGCTCTCAAGCAGCCAATCATCCAATCAGAACTTGTTGCACAGCGTGGGACACATTCGTATGACCATATCAGAGACCTTGTTGACAAAAAGTTCGTCGATGCAGTTCCTGAGGGTCGATCTAAACTATTGACGACTACAAAGCTCTTTGCAGACTACTTTGGGCTAGATAGCGACCGTGTGCGACTCAAGGCCCAACTCAAATTCAAAATGAAGAAGATACTAGATGACCAACGTGAGGTCGAAGAAGCTGCGGGAATTACTTCAGACTAGATCCCAAATGGTATGAAGACTGAGACCCAGAGTAATATTCCCAAAACCAAGAGGAACAGACCTGATACAAATCCTGTATTCTTCCTGAACTTGACAAGGATAGCAGTGTGAGCGATTCCATTTGCTATACCATTCACTGAGATTCCTAGGCCATAGATCAGAGACCATGGTGTCTGTGTAGCAATTGGAAAATAGAACAGAAAGCTCAACAATACAAGAACATGGCTGAATAACACAAGAAAATCACGACCACCCGAAATCGATTCTTTGGATGTCCCATCTTTATGAGTTCTTAATTGGGCTTCTACTTCCCATGCCTTTGTGTAATTCTCTTCTAGAAGGTGACCAGCCTGTGCACAGCAGAACAAGAGGTATATCAATGGGGAATAGGAAAAAGCAACCACCTGAACTGGAAACAACAGACCAACAGTGATTGAGATTACTATCAGTAGAGTGAGAAATGCAATTAGTGGTTTAAAGACCTTCATAGGAATTCAACTCTGTCAACAGACCCTTGGAATTGGTTCTCCATAGGGGACTTGGATAATTTTTCGTCCACCGATTGTCGTCTTCATGACGACCCGGGCTTTCCCTTTGGCAACCTTACCGACAACTTGCGCCTCTTTTGTGGTCTTATGTTGAGCTAGTGCAGCGAGTAAGTCCTCAGTCTTGTCAGAATCTGAAGTCATAACAACAGTACCCTCACAACTCATGTGTAGTGGATCAAGGCCAAGTACATTACACAGGGATTGAACTGCTGTTCGTACCGGTATGAGGTCTTCCTGCAGTTCGAATTCGAGATTGGATTTCGATGCAATTTCATTCAAAGCAGCAGCAGTACCACCTCTGGTGGGGTCCTTCATGGCATGCACTCCACCAACATCGAGACAGTCACGAATTGGCTCCCACAGGGGTGCTACATCACTGACCAGGTCTGTTTCGAACTTGAGACCTTCCCTATGTGCCAGAAGAGAGGTTCCATGGTCTCCAATTGGTCCTGAGATGATGATGTCATCTCCATCCTGTGCACCACTGTCTGCAATTGGACTGTCAAGATAGGGCACTCCAATGCCGGTTGTTGACATGACAATACCATCGAGTGTTCCTGAAGGCATGACCTTTGTATCACCGGCTATCATTGCCACTTCAAGAGGCTCGATGATGCTGTTCAGTGACTTGAGAATAGTCTTCAGAGAAGCAATCTCTACACCTTCCTCTATGATGACGGTGTTCGTCATTGCTATTGGTTTAGCTCCCATGACAGCCAGATCATTTACGGTTCCACATGCTGTCAGAATACCGAGATCACCACCGGGGAAGAAGACAGGGTGAATTGTGTGAGCATCTGTACAAACTATCAAATTAGCTCCAGCAGCATGAAGTGTTGCACCGTCATCCATCTCGTCGAGTCCGATTTCTCCAATCTTTCTTCGACTGAAGGAGGGAATCACGACTTCTTCCAGCAGACGTTGCATAATCTTGCCACCAGCACCATGAGCAGACTCAATCTTAGGCATATGTCATCCTCCGGCAGTGCCGTGTGTTGGAGCTGACCATTGAAGTATTTGAAATGGACGCTTCGTACATGAAAAATGAAGTTGGCCTAAAGCAACACTTAAAACGAATCTACAGTGAGCGACATTGACCTAACCAAGAGGTAGTCAGAAATGGGTATCTGGCATAGAAGATCAACACGTACATCTACTGGCGCTCGATTGAAGCAACTCAGGAGTAAGAGGAAGCATCAGATGGGACGAGATCCTACTGAGACCCTAATGGGAGAAACAAAGAGAGTCACAATCGATAGTAGACGCAAAGCAAAGAAGTCTCCAGCCCTGCGACTCACTCAGGTCAATGTTACCGATCCGACAAAGAATGTGACTTCCCGTGCTGAACTGCAGGATGTTGAGAAAAACCCAGCCAACATGGACTATCAGCGCAGAAAGGTCATCACAAGAGGTACCATCATCAAGACTTCAAAGGGTCGCGCAAGAGTTACCAGCAGACCCGGTCAAGATGGCATCCTCAATGCAATTCTAATCTAGGCCACAGATTTTGTCACAATTTTTGATTATGTAGTGGACTTTGAAACCTCCGCCTCAATACTTGTGATAATAAAGTCCTTACCACCTGTGATTTTCGTGGCACTACCGTTACAATGTGGACACTTCATTGGTGCAAAAGCGGCTATCTGGTTTGGGACATCAGGGTCTACTTCTGATTCCCCTTCAAAGCCACAGTCATTGCACTTCAGACGTCCCTTGATTGTCTTTATTCTCAACTCAGCTCCTTCTAACAATGAGTTTCTACTTGCAATTTCGAAATTGAAAATGAGTTGATCTGGAAGAAGGAATGTGAACTCTCCAACCTCTACATGGACAACTGAAACCTTAGTGGCATTATTGCTCTCTGCAGCCTCTACAGCTGTGTCAACTATCGAACATGCAGCTGAGAATTCATGCACTAAGTTCCACCAAGGCAAAGAGGAATTCACTCATGTTAAGGCATTTCCGTTGTAGCCACGGGGTTCAGACTCTTTATATGATTCAATGTCTATTGCAGGGATATTCTGGTGAATTTGAGAGGGAACGGTCTTGTCTAAGACATCAAAGAAGAAAGGACCAACTAAGAAGAAGACTAGCTCAGCAAAGACCAAGCCTAAGAAGAAAGCCGCAGCCAAAGTAAAGACCAATACAAAGAAGGCACCCGCAAAGAAGAAAACAGCCAAGAAAACACCAGAAAAGACGAAAAAGAAAGCACCCACCAAGAAGAAGCCAGCAAGGAAGTTCACCAGCGCCGATGACAAAGCGATGCTTAGCGAGTTGGAAATTGAGATTAGGAGTGACGACGAACAAGTCAGCCTTGGGGCAATAGAGCGATTGGGTATGTTGAAAAATCCCAAGGCCACTCAGGTATTGATGGAGGCTCTAAAGGATTCACGATATATTGTAAGAATTCATGCGGCTGCACAACTCGGAGAACGGAGGGACAAGAAATCAGTCGATGCATTGATTACTTCGCTCAAAGATGATTCAGTTTTTGTAAGGCAGACAATAGCGGGTGCACTTGATAACATTGGAGGAACAAAGGCAAAGAAAGCCCTGACAAAGGCAGAGAAGGATGGACTGCTTCTTGACGAGCTTCCCGAAGGCAAGAGATTGACGGACTAGAATGCATCTGTCACCCTGATGTATTCAACTGCATTCTGCTTATATTGAAAGATGTCCCGATTCAGATAGATTGCTTCATGGAGAGACATTACTTTGAACGATTCTCATGACGAGATTTCTGCAATTCAGGTAAGGATTAAGGATCTCGATTTGGACTATATGAGAGGTCTGGTTTCCGAGGAGGAATACAACAGACAGATTGCTGAATTGAAAGATCAGTTGGAACAGGCTGGTGGTTCGGTGCATGATGTTCCAACAGTCCAAAAGATAGAGCCAGCTGAGCTACAAGCAGCCAAACTTGAACCTCCCCCACCTATGAAACCAGCAACCGTTGATCCTGTTACCTCGGTGAAGAGAACTGTTGAGGGTATGAGAAGACTTGCTCTGGAAAGGATAGCGCAGGAATCGGGAGTGTCAATATTGAACGTGACCAAGATTCTGACTGACCTTCTTGATGGACGGGAACTTTCCGGAAGAATCGATCATGACATGGGTGACTTCATCCTTGGAACTGGGTCTGGTCCTGCTCCAAAGACTATAGCTGTATGTCCCTTCTGTAGAAATGACCTCAAACGCATTGCTGTGAAGGGAGAAACTGTTACTTGTAATATGTGCAGGGAATCGTTCATTATATCTTGATGTCTTTCAAGGAGAATTAACATGGACTTCTTTCAGGCATGTCTGAAAGCAGATAGTCGAGCAGCTGTCAATGCTATCAGGAAAATGTATTCGTCAGCTCGTCCCTCCGCACTTTGGGCTGTTTTGATGCATGGCGCAGCTTGGCACGAGCAGCGTACGTACGATACACCCCATTCAACAATTGTTGTAAATTCGATGCACAAAATGATTGAGGATTTGGGTAATCACTCCGGATTAGTGCCAGATTCTTCAAAATATTCAGAGAATGCTCAAATCGAAGAAGAGCGAAGATTGGAACTACAAGAATTATTGGTCCAGCGCTTAGCTCTTCATCTAACTGATATTGACCATTGGGCCCCTGAGAAAGGACCAAGATATAATGTGGAGAAGGGAATAGACTCTCCAGATAATGCCCTTCGCAAATTCGTGACATCAGTGAGACAGAAGAGTGATGTTGGTGGTTGGGAAGCTTCAGTGATTCTAGCGTCAAAAGAGAATCCTGTGAGACTGAAACGTATAATCGCCTCGCTCACAGCGGAAGAGCCTGACAAATTAGGACACGGCTACATTATGCCCTACTCCCTAATTGCAGAACTTCCAGCCCCGGAATACACTCGACCACAGATCGCAGTTCTATGGCATTTGATGGAGTATCTTATTCGAAAAGTTCCTTCGAAATCTCCAGACGGTTTCTTGAAGGATGATAAATTGTCGAAACTGATCAAACCTACAGATTTGACTCGGTACAGAGATGTATTCTTGAATTCGATTGTGAACTACGGAATTCTTGGGCATAACGCAATATTCGCACATCGAATCGTAGAGTCCAATGACCAAGGATTATTGACCAAGGATACTGTCAACTGGCTTGTTGATAGACTTAAACAGAACATTGGTAGTAGTATATTGCCCGAGAGGAAAATCACCTTTGAGAGTATTCTGAAGATGAAAACTGAAGGTGACTGGGACCAGCAACCAGAACTCATTCGACTTCCTCATACGGAAAGTGTCAACGAGTGGCTATCTAGTAAGTCATCGGGACTGTGGACAAAGATGATGCACGCAAAGTCAAATGAGTTTGAAAAGACTATCATGGAACTCAACGATGACGATTGGCCACTCGTGAGAACATTCCAATATCTTATGTCAACTCTTCTTGGAAATCCAAATTCTACTCACGTGATTATCTTCACCCAATCTGCATGGAATCTTGTAGACTATGGTTTAGTCCCTCAAGACTTAGCAACTCTCCAAGTTCACAGGATGCTCCGTAAATATCTCTATGATTGGTGAAAGGAGAGGGATAGACCCTCTCAAGATTTACTTCTCATCACCCTTTCTGTAGGACTCAGCAAGAAGGTCTGGAATATACCGAACCTTCATCTCAGTGCCCTTCATCATGTCGTTAATCTGAATCGTACAGAAGGGACACTCGGTGGTCACCATGTCAGCACCGGTTGCTTCAATGTACTCCTTCCTTGTGTTGGCGATTTTCTGGGACAATTCACGCAGACCTGCACGAACTCCTCCACCAGCACCACAACAACGATTCTTGTAAGGATCATCGATGTATTCCACACCAGGAATCATCTTGAGGAGATCTATAGGCTCTTCATACACATGTTGACCCCGACCTAAGTGACATGGTTCATGATAGGTGATTTTCATCTTGATCTCACCCTTTGGTGGGACTATGTTCTCCTTACCAATCACATGAATCATATATTCAGCCATGTCAAGGACCTTGTAGAGTGGGGGTTCGCCACGTTCTTCCTCAATGAAAGGTCGATGGTCTTCTCGAAGCGTCTTACCGCAACCTGCACATGCAACTACAACTGTATCACAGTCATACTTCTTGCAGGCTTCTTCGAATAACTCAGTGACTCTTCGTGCTGCAGCATGACCAGTGTTGAGGTCTCCAGTCCTGAATGCAGGACTAGCACAGCACCACTGTTCCTTTGGAACTACTACATCGACATTATTGCGGTTCAAGACATCAATCAATGCCTTTCCAGTACTCTGCATTCTGTAGTCTATGAGACATCCTGTAAAGAAGACAACTCGACCAGTCGGGTTTTCCACAAAGAATTCTGCGTTCTCAACCTCCTTGAGAAGAGGTGTATCCTTAATAGGTACAGCCCTGCCGGTTTCATTGATGGAATCTAGAAAGGCTTGTTGGCCTTCAACTAGTGGATAACCAGCCTCTACTGCTTTTGCTCGTAGAAGCTCGACTGCAAGAGCGGGAATCTTGATGCTTTTGGGACAAATGTCCTCACACATTTTACATGTTGTGCAACTATAGACCGATTCATTTATCGCCATTGCTACGCGGTCCTCGACATCTCGTGGATCGAGTTCCAACCTAGCAATCTGTCGGATGATCATAGGACCGGGATAGTCCCAAGTTTCATGCACAATGGGACAGTTCGACAGGCATGCACTACATTCGATGCACTTTCGAATTTCCCTAAGTTTCTCAATCTCCTCTGCATGGATTATCTCCGGATGTTGTGGTTGTTTGTCACGAGCCACGTAAGGACGGATACGTCGAATACGATAAGTCGTCTGAGCCATGTCAGTCACTAGATCTTTGATGACTGGCATCTTATCTAGTGGTTCAAGAACGAGTTCCTCTTCTGGATCTACTTTGGTGCGGCATGCTATCCGAGCAATAGTGTTGACCTTCACTGCACAGGAACCACACTGGCCACCTCTGCATTCCCAACGGAACGCTAGGCTTGAATCGAACTTGTCTTGAATGTAGAGCAAAGCGTCTAGAACAGTCATTCCAGGCTCGTATTCTACATCGAATTCTTGGAAGTACGGCGCATCATCGCTGTCAGGATTGTATCGTTGCACACTTGTTTTGATTGTCTTTGCCATGTTGTAGCCTCCTTATGGTAGGGGGATCTTTGTAATCGCAACTTCTTCCTTTCGCAGCTCCATCTTGTCATCCTTACCCTTGCGAATGACGATATTGTAATAGCCCTTATCTTTGGGGTCAGCATCAACTCGGTAGTGAGCACCGCTGCTACCCTTTCTCATGACCGCTGCTTCAGCAACCATTCTTGCTGTAGTGACCATGTGTACAAATTCCATAGCCTGATGCCATCCAGGGTTGAAACGTTTCACAGGAACATCGACCTTGATCTTGGGTACTACTTCTTTCTCTATTCGTCTGAGTTCTTTGACTGCATATTGCATGTCATCTTCTTTTCTGAAGATCTGAACCTTCGCCCACATGAGTTCGGTGAGCTCATCACGGGCGTCTGCAGGAGAAACACCTTCCTTACGATTGAGCATTGCTTCAAGTCTCTCAAATTCGGTCTTGATCTCCTCACGGTTAACTCCCAGATGGTCGGTTTCCTTAGCATACTTTGCTGCATTTTCACCAGATAATGCACCAAAAACCTGAGTGTCTGCAAGTGCATTTCCACCCAGTCTGTTTCCACCGTGGACTCCACCTGTGCACTCACCAGACGCGTAGAGTCCAGGAATAGTAGTACATGAGTTCTCGTCAATCTTGATGCCACCCATGAAATGGTGGGCAGTTGGTGAGACCTGCATTGGTTCTTCGCGGATATCAACTCCAGCGTCTTCGAACTGTTCGATCATGCTCTCTAGTCTAAACTCGATAATAGTATGGGGAAGGTGAGATATGCTCAGGTAGACCCCTCCATCTGGGGAACCCCTTCCTTCGAGGACTTCAGTCATGATTGATCGTGCAACCTGGTCGCGACCCGCAAGCTCCATGACCTCTGGATAGTATCGGTTCATGAAACGCTCGCCCTTGTTATTCAGAAGAATGCCTCCTTCACCGCGGACAGCTTCTGTGACTAAGCGACCCTTGGCGGACTCAGGCTTGACCATTCCAGTGGGATGGAATTGGATCATCTCCATATCCATCATCTCACAGCCAGCCTCGTAAGCCATTCCATATCCGTCGCCAACGTCTAGCTGAGCGTTACTGGTAACGCTGAAGATTCTACCAGCACCCCCAGTTGCCATGACAACAGACTTTGCACGGAACACAAGATAGTCGCCGTACTTCAGGTCTACAGCACAGACACCAGAGACCTTACCATCTGTAACAAGGAGTCGTGTGGCGAACACCTCGTCAAACACCCTCACTGCTGTCTTGCGGATACCCTCCGTGAGAGTGACCATTATCTCAGAACCTGTTCTATCAGACGCATAGGCAGTTCTACGCCAGCTCTGTTTTCCGAACACTCTCTGAGCGATCTTGCCCTCAGGGGTCCTATCGAAGACCGCACCCATATCCTCTAGGTCGAAGATTCTCTGTGGGGCATCCCTCACCAGAATCTCTGCAAGTTTCTGATTGTTCAGGTAATTGCCACCAACAATCGTATCCTTGAAGTGGGTTTCAAGATCATCATCTGGGTCAACATTGCCCAGAGATACATTGTAGCCGCCCTCAGCCATGGCAGTGTGTGCCTTTCCGAGTAGCTCTTTGCTAAGCATGATAACGTCCAGGTTGTTGTTTGAAGCCTCAATTGCTGCACGGCAACCCGCACCACCAGCACCGACAACGAGTACGTCGCACATGATTGTCTTGTAATCCAAATAGAGTCCTCCAGCGGAGAGCTTGCTCCTTGGTTAAGTTCGTCGGGGCTGGCGAGTCTCTTTAAGAGTTACTGTCGAACCACAAAGAAAAGATAGAGGCAGACCAGAGTCTGCCTAGAACTGGAATCACTCTTTGACTCCGATTTTAGCGTACACATCTGCCTTTCTACTTGCAACAAGCTTGTCCATGTCATCATGCATACTATTCCCATGAGAATCCATTGTAACCAAGAGAGGACCGAATTTCTCGGCTGTGATTACCCAAAGCGCTTCGGGCATACCCAAGTCTTGCCATTCGTATTCGCGAACTTCCTTCAAACCCTTGGCTGCGAGTGCACCACATCCACCAGTGTAGCTGCAATACACAGAGCCTACTTCTTTCAGAGCGGCCAGAGTCTTCTCACCCATACCTCCCTTTCCGACAAGTATCCGAGCCTTGTACTTTCGAAGGAATTCATCCTCAAAGAGCTCCATTCTGATACTTGTAGTGGGTCCAGCAGAAACGATGATCCACTTTCCATCCTTTTGCCAAGCTACAGGACCGACGTGATAGATGACACTGCCTTCAAAATCTACAGGAGGTTTCTCACCCTTCTCGAACATGTGGAGTGCGCGTTCATGTGCCTCATCACGAGCTGTGTACACATGGTCACCTGTGACGTAGACTACATCACCCACCTTCAATTTTCGAGCATCCTCCTCTGAGATTGGGGTTGTCAAGTGATATTCTACCATCTCAGTTTCCCTCCATTGGATGTGTCAAGTATTTGACTTTCAGATCTTTTGAGATTATTGCAGTACTACGACGAGCCGCCCAACACTGAACAGCCACGCCAACAGGTAGACTAGCGGGATGACGCATTGCATAGTCAACCTTCACACTGAGCACTGTGGTCTTTCCTCCAAGACCCATAGGACCAATCCCTGTTGAGTTGATAGCATCAAAGAGCTCTTCCTCAATCTTGGCAACTTCGGGTTCTGGATGTTTATCAGCGAGGGGGCGGAGAAGTTGTTGTTTTGCGATCTTGATGGCGATGTCTGAACCACCACCTATCCCAACTCCGATGATGTTGGGAGAACATGCCTTACCCATGTAGGACAGAGCATTGTCAACAACGAGCTTCTTCACACCAGTGAGTCCAACTCCGGGCTTGAGCATTCCGACGATACTGACGTTCTCACTACCTCCTCCCTTTGGAAACGCAGTGATTTCTACAGAGTCGCCATCTACGATCTCCCAGTTTATCCATGGAATCTTCACACCAGTATTGTCACCTGAGTTCCCACCAACGATAGGATGGACTGCATTTGGTCGGATTGGGACCTCAGCAGTTGCCTTTCGACTGGCCTGAGTAAGGGCTTCTTTGATCTCTCCCATGAAGGGGAACTTGGCACCAACTTTGACGTAGAAAATCATGATTCCCGTGTCCTGACACATAGGAACACCGGTCTCTGCGATGTCCATATTTGTCAGGATAGCAGAGAGCTGGGTCTTTGCGGTTTCGTCTGTTTCGTTCTTGCTAGCAACCTCTAGGGCAGCTTTGATATCAGAAGGGAGTTCAGTGACTGCCTTCTTCAACAAACGAAATGTAGTATCATGAATTACTTGATACGGATCTTCCATTTGATCACTTCTGAACCGTGAATATGAGAGGTACGATAGTTCGTCCCAATCACAGGCCGCGGAAATCAATAGCTGCTTAATCTGTGTTGCTATCAAGACGAAAAGCTATGACTATATACGGGAGGTAGTTGATGAAGCAGTAGGAGTGTCCTGTTGATGGTTCTTACATTGTCAGTGATGGAAATAATGGCATTCCTCACAATTCTCTCGCTCCTAGTCGTCTATTCAGTTCTTGATGTCCGTGACCGTATGGTGAAAAATGAAATCATCCTTGCTGGTCTCATAGTGGGAGGCATCATCTCACTCCTAACAGGCCATTTCCTACACTACTCCGTGTTGCATCTAACCGCCCTGATTCTGGTAATCCCATTGACTTTCATTCTGTTTAGATTGGGTTCGATTGGCGGAGCAGATGTCAAGGTCCTGTTTACTATTGCACTGCTTAGTCCGGGAATAGAATTTGGAGATTGGAGTCTGCCTTATCTTGAGGCAATCCTTGGACTGGGTGCACAACTGGCTGTGATGCTGCTCGGAGGATATCTCTATTGGAGAAACAGAAGTAAAGAGAACACACCACCACTGATACCAATACTCTTCGTGGGCTATCTTATCGTGCAGCTATTGGCACTATTCTAGGAACGTTTCTTTGTGGTCTTCTTCTTAGCTGTAAGCTCGATGCCAGACTTTCCAATTGTAAAGGGATGCGACTTCAGACTGTGTGATGTCTGTTTCATTTTCCAGATTAACAGGTCTCGCTTGAGCGTCCCGTTCACCTCACAGAGGTTTAGTGTGACTAGACCCTGTGTGACAAACTGTTCCACTCCGGCTCTGCTCTGAGATTCTGGATCTACTATCTCACCGATCATAAGGGAAGTGACTTTCAACTCCTGTAATAGAGCACTGATTCTGAAGAGTTCGTTCCTGATCTGGGAGGGTTCATTCAATCCTATTCCTAGTCCAGATATACAGTCAATCACGAGCCGTTTTGCTTTTGTTTCATCAATGGCACGATAAATCTCTTCGGCCAGAGTCGTCATGTCAAAACCACGACGGAGTGCGTATCTCTCTGATGTGGGGAGTTGTGCCTTGCCAGAAGCAGCATCAATGATTGTGAATGAGCCTTTTTCCTCCAGCTCCCGAAGATTCCAACCAAACTGCAAAGCTTCTGATCTCAGCTCATTTGGACGGGTTTCAAGAGTGACAAAGATTCCTGGCTCATTGTACTTGGTGCAACCATTGTATAGAAACTGTAGACCGAAAATGGTCTTTCCTGACCCGGTCTTTCCTGAAATCAATACTGTACTACCCTCAAGGAGTCCTCCACTAATGAGGGTATCAAAACCCTTGATTCCGGTCTTGGTGCGAGTCATTGGTTTCATCTCACTCAGGGTTTCCGCTAATCTCCCAGCCCTTAGCAATGGAGTTGACAGGGGTCATGGTCACGTTCATTATATCAGGAGATTTCCGAAGGGTTTCCGTCTTTTTCCGAATGTCTTCTTCGTCCATACCCATCATCAGCGCATGGACAACCATGGGTTCATCTTCAACAGCTACCCATAGATAGTGCTCTTCCTTGGCAAGTTCGTCTGCAAAAGTGCGAGCCCTTCCCTTACTGATATCTGGAACTATGTGACCTCCAATCTCTATTCGCAGAATAGCTGCTGTAGAGTATCCCAGAGCCTCTGGACGTACTAGTGCACAGAAACGAGTCACAGTGTTAGTATCCTTGAGTCTCTTTGCTCTGAAATGAATGGTTGTGTCTGGTTGTTCGAGCTCCTTTGCGATTTTCGTAAAAGGCGTCTTTGCGTCCTTTTGCAGTATACGAAGTAGGTTTCTGTCTAGTTGGTCCATAGTTTAGAAGCCACCAGTCCCGTCTGGAGGGGTTTCTTGCGCACTAAGCTACTTCTCAAAGTGCGCTATTAAGGATTGTTTGCTTGTTTGTACTATTCGCAATCTTGTCAATCACGATTGAGAATGATACAAGTTTCTAATCATCTATAGTCTGATGTCTAGAATAATCTGTGAATCTCTCAATTGAAAGATACTGGAATTGCAGGAACTAGATTCACGGGAGAAGAGCAGATGGAATAACGAATGCGTAGATTAGTGTCCAGAGTACGACCCATAGCATAAGGAAGGATGGAAGAGAATTTGTGATCATCTTCTGGGTTCCTCCCAATGTTTCGAGTTCGATATCTAAGAGGTAACGGATTACAAAGAGTGCTAGGACATACATGAGGAAACCAAAAAGGACTCCACGCGTACCCGCAAATGTCAGCCCTCCCAGTCCGCAGACGGTTGCAGAGACCAGTGCCATGAAGATCTTCACATAGTACTGTTGGTCATTGGGTGTATCGGCCCATCGTCCAAACATTCTGTTGGCGAGGTTCTTAAGCGGGGTGATGTCCATCATGAATCACAGCCTGAATGAGGCAGGTTCAATCGACGATGTTATAATCATGTCGGTTTGTTTGCGAGATGAGAAGACATGAAGAACTCCATGAGCAACGTAGACATTCGACTCATTCTACCAGAGCTACGTGAGGCTGCAGATGGGGCGTTCATCAAGAATATCTATCAATATAGAAACATCTTCGCGCTCAAGATTTATCAGCCAGGTGGAGGTACGACACAACTCCTCATCCAGCCTGGTCAGAGAATTCATCTCACAGAGTTTGTCCGAAAAGCTCCCAGAGTTCCTCCAAAATTCTGTTCAGTGTTGAGAAAGTATCTCAAAGATAAGAGAATAATATCCTTGACCCAGCACGAGCTTGATCGAATTGTAGTCATTGAGGTTGGAGATGAGGAGAGCTCGTACAAGCTGGTTGTAGAGCTGTTTGGCAATGGAAACCTGCTTCTCTTGGACCCCGAGGATGTCATCTTTGTAGCAATGAAGTACAAAAAGATGCGAGATCGAGATGTGATGCCAAAAGCACTGTACGAGTTTCCTCCACCCAGAGGAGCTGATATTCTTACACTTGAGAAAGGAGCAATTGAAGGTATCATTCAGGATTCTAATGCAAACATCGTGAGAACCTTGGCCAGTCGACTCAATTTGGACTCCCTGAGCTGTGAGGAAATATGTGCCCTCTCCAAGGTCGCTCCAAAGGTGATGGTTCCAGAGATTGATGGTCAGACACTTGCAGACTTGGAAATCGGTCTACAGAGTTTTGTAGAGAAGCTAAAGACAGGCATCAGTGAGCCCAATATAGTACTCGACGATGAGCCTTCAGAAGATGAGGAACCTCAATTCATTGCGTTCCTACCGTTTCGGTTTGAGCTGTACCAGGAACTTCCAGCAGAAACCTTTGATGGGTTCAGTCAGGCAATAGATGAGTTCTTTGGTGTTTCAGAGAGTGAACTTGAAGACTCTCAGCAACAAGAAGCACACTCTAGGGAGCAGAAGAGGTTACAGAGGATTATTGACAAACAGGATGAGAGCATTGAGAAGTTGATTTCTAAGGCAAAGAAACTGAGGATCAATGGAGAGTTGATCTATTCATCCTTCTCAGATGTTCAGGAAGTTCTGGAAACTGTTACGAATGCAAGATCAGGTGGTTTTCCATGGGACGATATCATCAGTAGAATTGATGAGGGGAGAAAGAAGGGGATACCCTCTGCGCAACTGATTCAGAGAATACTTCCCTCTCAGGCCCAGATTATCGTGAAACTGAACGGTACAGATGTCACTTTGGACATTCGATTGTCTGCTCAGGACAATGCTTCACTTGCCTATGACCAAGCAAAGAAGTCTGAGTCAAAGGTCGATGGAGCAAAGAGACAGATTGAGAAGACAAAGGAGAAGCTGAAAAAGATAGAGGTGAGGGTTTCCGAACCAGATGCTAAGAAAGCCCCAATTAAGGCGAGAAAGAAACGGTGGTATGAGAAGTTTCGGTGGTTCATTTCATCAGATGGTTTTTTGGTTCTCGGGGGCCGTGATGTGAAGAGTAACGAGAATCTAGCAAAGAGGCAGATGGGAGCGAATGATGTCTTCTTACATGCTGCAATACATGGTGCTCCATATACAATAATCAAGGTACCTGACGATCCTCCCAGTGAGCAGACCTTGAAAGAGGCTGCACAATTTGCTGTCACTTTCTCAAGGGCGTGGCAGGATGGCCTATCCGGTGGTGATGCATACTGGGTCAATCCTGAGCAAGTCAGTTTTAGTCCGCCCTCAGGTGAATATTTGCCCTCGGGAGCAGTAATGCTCTATGGAACGAAGAACTACATTCGTAGAATGCCAGTCGAGCTTGGAGTGGGTGTCTTGCTTGAGGATGAACATGCAATTCCAATGTCTGGACCACCATCTGCGATTGCTGCACAGACAGAGTATCATGTTCGCGTCATTCCAGGAAAACTGAAGAAAGGGCAATTAGTGAAGGAAATCATTTCAAAGCTCAAGAGAATTGTTCCAGAGGACAAAGGGGATCTAATAAGTCAGATTCCGCAGGAAGACATGATGAGAGTACTGGCTACTGGTGGAGGAGAAATCGCAAAGAAGTAGTCTGATGAACAATGATACAGACACATTTAAAATCGAACTATTAGCAGTCCAGCTCGAGAAGACACTCTGCCGATAGGCTGAGCATCTGACCAACTTCTGATAGAATTGAGGTAACGAAAATGTCTGACCCCTCTCATTCAATGTTTGTGAGAGACATAATGTCTGTAAATGTGGTGACAATGCCCCCTGATGCAACAGTCTTTGAGGTGGCTGAGTCAATGAACAAGATGGATATTGGTTCAATCATCATCACTGAACAAGATCGACCCTTAGGAATAATCACAGAATCAGATATAGTCAGACGAGTGGTAACAGAGAAGAGAGAGCCACAGAACACAGTCGCCCGTGAAGTTATGACATCACCAATAATCCATGTCGAACCTGGTACTGCACTGACTGAGGCAATGAGGGTGATGGCTAAGAGTAACATTCGTCGAGTTGCCGTTCTAAAGAACAATTCCTTGGCGGGAATAATCACATCCAGAGACCTGTTACGTTGGTCTCCAGAATTGATTGATATACTGGTTGAGTCCTTACGCTTGAGAAGTGAGGGAGCAAAGGTCGAGGAAGAAGACGATATTACCTATGGTGGCGAATGTGATAGTTGCGGTGAGTACTCGACCGACTTGATTGAAGAAGACGGCGAATACTTGTGTGAATCATGTCGTAGCTAGTTGGTCAAACGCTGCGAGCCAATCTGTATTGTGTTTGAAACAGAGTAACAGGAGACCATTGTGTTGAAAGTGAGCCAAATCATGGTCGAGCCAGTGACTATCGATAAAGACCAGAGGTTGTCATATGCGCTCGAGCTGCTTGAGAAGAAGAATGTAGAGAGATTAGTTGTATCTGATGATGGGGAAGTCAAGGGAATCCTCACCTATGCCGATATTGCAGACAGATTGGGTGTCAGCAAAGTAGTGGCTCTTTCAATCAAGAGACTCCATGTGACCAGCGCAATGACTGATACTGTAATCACTGTTGATCCAGATGATGACGTGATTGACGTTGCCAAGCTTATGGTTGAGCGCGGAATGAGCGGTTGTCCAGTTGTTGACAAGGATGGAAAACTTCATGGTGTCATCACCAAAGTACAGATTTCCGAACTCGTGAAGAAATTCAAAGATGTTAAAGTCAAGGAACTCATGACCACTGAGAACATTCTCCAAGTCAATCCCGTGTCACGTCTTGTGAAGGCCAGGGGAGACATGTTAGCCGCAGGTTTTTCAGGAATGCCTGTCACTGATGGTGGGCGCGTACTGGGTCTGATCACAGAGAAAATGGTGGCAATTGCAATGGCAAAGTTTACTGTGGAGGTCCCTGACAAGCATCGTGCAAACCAAGTGAGACAGATTCGAGTTGTGGATGCAATGCGTCAACAGCCACCTCTTACGACACCCGATGAATCGATTGCTGAAGCAGCGGAAAAGATGCTCGATGCAAACCTGAATACTCTACCTGTTGTGGGAGAAAAGAATAGATTGGTCGGGATGATTAGCGCAACTGACTTCGCTCGGTTTGTTGCAAACAAGTTTAAGGTCCCGGATGCATCTGAGTAAAACCGTTCAGCGTCAGCTTTATGCTGACTCTACTGGCGTTGTTGATGAACCATGCCTGTCGATCTAATCCTCAAAGATGGTATTTTCGTTGAAAATGGAAGAGAGACCATACGTTCCGTAGCTATAGAGGCTGGAAAGATAGAAGGAATCTACAAACAACGTGAAGAACCTCAACACAGAGAATCCATTGATTGTAGAGGACTGTATATCCTACCCGGACTGGTTGACATTCATGTGCACCTCAGAGACCTCAAGCAGACAGACAAAGAGGACTATGAAACTGGTACGATGGCTGCAGCAGCTGGTGGTGTGACTACTGTTGTAGATATGCCAAATTCAAGTCCCCCTGTGTTGAACAAAAAGACTCTAGATGAAAAGATTGCTCGAGCACTCGAATCACGATATGTCAATGTCGGTTTCTATGCTGGTATTCCCCATAACATTGAATATTTCGATGTTCAGATGCTTCGTGATATTCTTGGGCTGAAGGTCT
The DNA here is from genome assembly GCA_019057595.1 of Candidatus Thorarchaeota archaeon. The sequence continues at coordinate 7,143 of DXJI01000034.1, read as the reverse complement.
ACCCCCATTCACCCTTGGACAAGGAAGCGAATTACAACAAGAATAGAATCAGGGACTGTATGAAACTGGCAAGAGCTAGTGATATACCACTTCTTTTCCACCCAGATTCTCCAGCTTCGAACATTGTTCCAAAGGACCTTGAGGAGTTCTTTTTCTCACACAGCTGTGAGAGTGAGGTGAACTCACTCCAGTCGTTCATAGATGCTAAGATCGAGTACGAGGCGCGATTGCATGTGTGTCATGTCAGCTGTGCAGCCACTGCTAGACTTATCCATGAAAACAGGGCAGAACACACCTTGACTGCGGAAGTTACTCCGCATCACTTGTTTCTTGCAGGTGGAGATTTCCCTAACGATGATGGGGCAGCAAAGATGCTTCCACCATTGAGATCACCTCATGATAACCGAAAGCTGTGGGAACACCTGACCAGAAACTATGCTATCGATTGTATAGCGACAGATCATGCTCCACACAAGAAATGGGAAAAAACTGCACCTTTCCTGAAGGCTTCCTCTGGAATACCTGGTCTTGAGACCGTTCTCCCACTGATGCTCACTGAAGTTTTTGAGAAACGGATGTCATGGATAGACTACTTGAGGGTCTGTGGTTCTGCTCCTGCAAGAATCCTTGGGCTCGAAACAAAGGGAATCCTCACACATGGCTATGATGCAGACATTGTGCTTGCTAGGATTCAGGAAGGGACAATATCTGGCAGTAATTTCTATTCGAAAGCAAAGATTACCCCGTTTGAGGGAAGAAGAGTATTGGCCCGAGTTGTGACAACAATAGTGGGTGGAAAAGTTGTATTCAAGGACGGAGAGTTCGTTCTAGGACCGGGATTTGCAGGAGAGGTCCCCGTGCAGAAATCCTGAACAGTGCAAGTATAAATAACAACAGACGAGGACAGAAGATAGAGTTGATGTGTTGTGACTCATGCATTCTCTGACGAAGATGGTATCTTCCTTGTCAATTTAGCTAGGAGGACAGTCGATGACATTGTCAAGAACAGACAGAAAATCGAGGTTCCTGACGACACTCCTACGCATCTTCGAAACAAGTCAGGTGTTTTTGTTACGCTGAACACGGTTTCAGAAACACAAGTCAACTTGAGAGGATGTATCGGTCGGCCATATCCGTCATTCCCACTCGTGGAGGCAACCATTGACTCTGCTGTGGACTCTGCAGTCAATGATCCACGATTTCCGTCAGTCACTCCGAGAGAACTTGATTCAATAATTGTGGACTTGAGCGTCTTGACTCCACCAAGGAAGATAAAATACTCTAAACCGGAAGAACTCCTCGATTTAGTCAAGGTGGGGCGAGATGGACTGATTGCTAGCAAAGGAGGGTTTCGCGGTCTACTCCTACCTCAGGTTCCCGTGGACTGGAAATGGAACACCAAAGAGTTTCTGGAACACACCTGTAACAAAGCAGGCCTCCCAGTAGACATGTGGAAGGACCCTGAGACTGAGTTTATGTCGTTTCAGGCGGAGATTTTCGGTGAGGATAATCCAAGGGGAAACATCGTGAGAAACCCCAGACATCCAAGGACGTGTGATTGATTGAAGTTTGATAACCTCCCTCCAGAAGTGATTGAAACTCTGAGGAAGTTCATCGATGAGGATGTGCGATCAGGTGACATCACTACAGAACTGACAGTACCCGAAGACACCACTGCTCTAGCCACAATATATGCCAAGGAACGGTCTGTCCTAGCAGGGATAGAAGAAGTTGCTGCAATAGCGGAGTTCTCCGGTCTCGAATACGATGTTTTAGCGTTCGAAGGTAACTGGGTGGATCCTCAAACGCCCGTGATGCGTCTGAAAGGCTCGGCTCGAACTTTGCTAACAATAGAGAGGGTATGTCTCAATATTGTCCAGCGTATGAGTGGGATAGCCACTAAGGTCTACAATATGGTCAGTGTGGCAAGAGAGGGCAATCCAAAGGTCAAAGTAGCAGCCACACGAAAGACGACACCCGGATTCCGATTCTTTGAGAAACGGGCAGTTGTAGTTGGTGGAGGCGACCCACATCGTTATGCTCTCGATGATATGGTCTTGATCAAGAATAATCATATCACCGCTGCAGGAGGAGTACGTGCCGCTGTGACCGCAGCAAGAGAAGCTGTATCCTTCAGTAAGAAAATATCATGTGAGGCGCGAACACTGCAGGAGGCTCAGGAAGCAATAGACGCAGGAGCCGACATAGTTCTTCTTGACAACTTCAAACCAAAGGATGTCGGAGGGGTCGTTGAGGTCCTAAAGAGCAAAGGGATCCGTGACAAGATAATCCTAGAGATATCTGGAGGAGTCAATGAGAAGAATGCAAAGGCGTACGCTGCTAGCGGAGTCGATGTACTTTCATCCGGAGCACTGACTCATTCATACAAATCCTCAGACTTCAACATGCTTCTTTCGTTGAACTGAAACAGAAAATGAAGTGGTGCCCCGACCAGGATTTGAACCTGGGTTCTGATAAGAAGCATCATTCTTGGGTATTGATGAGCCATGCATCCTCTTTTGTGTCCAAGTCATCTTTCGGATATGGAATGAGTTTAGCCATTATCAGAAATGCAATTACTGCTATTGGTAGTGGGAATTCGTAATATCCTCTCCCGATTCCCATCAAATCTACGATTATTGTGCCCGAATTAGCTGTTACAAAAAGAAAGACTTCAGAAATTATGCCTACAAGCAGAGTACGTGATAGGGTAGTTTCGTTTCTATATAACCTATAGGCCATCAACAAAAAAAGGTACTTGATTATATATTCAAAAGCAAATAACTCCCCCAGCATTACGGTCGCACGAAGAGGCTCGCCTGGATCAATTCGTATCTCCCATGTCATTGACTTGAGTATCAAATAATTGTGGGTGTGAATGATTGCTGGAGTCAAAAATACAATTATCGCCATTATGAATGAGATAACCGCAGGAACAGCCAATTCGGTCCTTATTCCAGATTTCTCATTCTCAGACATGAACCACCCTCCTATATGTGGGTGTATTTGGTTTTGCGTTTCCCTTTTATTTCTACTTAGGAAACACGGGACGTACTACTTCTTCAAAGAAGAAGACACATATTCTAGAAGGATAGATGGTGCCCCGACCGGGATTTGAACCCGGTTTTGATTAAAGTGTGTGGAAAAACATATCTCATACTTTGTCAGAAGTGGACATCAGAGGAATGTAACGTTGCAAGAATCGCAGATAATGTTTGGTCCTAGTGGACCTGGCATACTCGGTATTGGTTTTGTTATTGCTATCATATTGATAATTCTTGGATATAGAGAGAAGGAAGACTTTCTCAAAAAAGTCCGATATGTCCGATCAGGTGGAATACTATTCGGAATTATGATATTAATCTCTGGATTGATTGTGTATGGGTATTTGGTAGCAACTATGGCATATTCTCTTACTCTTGGAGATGTTATGATTCTGACTTTGGTTTCATCTCTCGGTGGCCTGATTATCGGAATCGCGGGATATTATCCAATCAGGCAATAGATTAGAATCAGAGAAGATGGTGCCCCGACCGGGATTTGAACCCGGGTCTACGGGTCGAAAACCCGCGATGCTGGGCCGTGCTACACTATCGGGGCCCTGTAGATTCGAGAACTTTGTCTTGCTGTTATTAAGATTATGTAGAGGCTGCGATTGAACTACAATGGAGTATTGATTATTCGGTTCTTGTTAGAATCGGAAGCCCTGATCTGACGAACATCACGGAGAACTGATTGTATCATTCTTTTGCCGGGTTTCAATAGACCACGGGAAACAGCCTGTAATAGAAAGGATCGAAGGTCACTGGATGTTGGGACTCCTGAGATTTTAAACGATCCAGCTACCAGTGTGGGAACAGCTAGAATTCCGTATGCCTCAGCGATTCGATGCTGTTTATCAACATCCACCTCATAGACCTGCTGTTCAGTTCCCAAGGCCTGACACTCATCTTCTAGCATATTCATGAGGACACCACACCAAGTACAGTGGTCTGAAGTAAACAATAGAATCATCATATCCGCACCTATGAATTGACTTGATGTTGCTTCGGGAGAATTTAAAGTCAGAAATTCTTGCACCCGTTTTTCCACACTTTAGACAACTTCTTTTTGGTTGGAATGCTCTGAGTCGTTACTGGGATTCGTCAGAATGGATTCCATTCGCAAGCTTAATATCAATCACGAGTGCCAAGCCATTAGTACCAGCTTGGGGCCCGTAGCTCAGCTTGGTAGAGCAGCAGGCTCATAACCTGTCGGTCGTGCGTTCAAATCGCGCCGGGCCCACCACTTCTTACTGACGATATTTCTCACGGATTTCTTCTATTTCTACTACAATTTTCTCGTAATGTGCAACCAGATCAGGTTTGCCGGATTGAATAGCCTGAGATTTTACCTGATCGAGTAATGCAAGAAGTGCAGTTGCTTCTTGAACAATCTCGAGACCTAGCTTCTGTTGTTTCTTGGGTTTTTCGTTATATTTGGCGATTGTCTTCGCGATACTTTGCCTTTCTTTTGCAATTTTCTTGGCCATATCCAAATTTATCAACTTGTCCAGTTTATCAAGAGGATCTTCTTCAGACTCTGCAACTGGAGTTGGTTCCTTCTGTTGAGTTGAGAGGCCAAGAACTTTTTTCAGATCATCTCGGAAGAAGCTGATTAGGAACCCTATGAAGATGACAACAACACCTGCAAGAAAGCCCTCTATACTGGATAATAGGAAAGCGATGATACTCACAATGATGAGAATTACTATGAGTCCAGCTAGTCCTTTCCAAGAGAAACCATTTGATTCGCTATTCACTGTATTTTCACAATCCATACCAGTTGTGTGATTTGATTAAACTTTGTCTCTAGGGGGTTCTGCAGGCAGACTTGCGTATGTCTTTGATAATCGATTCAAATCGCGCTGGACCCACCATTTTCTAGAGAGACAAACCAGATATTCGCAGGTATCGTATGTCTATCGGGGGTCGTAATGCGTAAGAAAGTATTGAGTAGTATAATGCTCATAGTCTTGTTTCTTTTGCCCATATTTGTTGAAGCATTTAGTGTAGACAGAGATCTTGGTATTGGTGAATACTATGCTGCCTATAGAACCGCAGATGTTGGGTGGAGAATAGAGGGTTCGTTTTCAGTTGATAATGATATCGAATTCTTCATCTGTGACGCGAATAACTATACAAGATGGAATAGACAAGACACTGTTTTGTTTTTTGAACATAGTGAGACAACCTCAGGCCAGTCGTTCAATTTCACCGTTCCATACGATTCGACATGGTATGTTGTCTTTTCCAATGTTCAACAAGATAGTGTCGCTAGTCTGGAGGCAGAGTTTTTCTATATAGACCAGTCAGACATCACACATACGCAAGTTACATGGATTACTCAGTCTTCTATCTTGACTCCTCTGTTTGTTGGAACACTATTTGCTATGCTGATCGTCTGTCTTCTTGGAATTTGGATATCCAGAAAGAAAGAACAATTCCCAGCGGTCAAGTATGACAAGATTCTGTCGGGGAACTAACGTTTTCGAACAGTAATTGCCTTATACAGGGAGTGGCATCATCTCTTCGCGAGGCGCAAGGTATGCAGCTGTTTTCAGATCCATTTTCTTTGGGTATACTAGCCAGTCTACTCGCAGGAACTGCAACTGGATTAGGTGCCATTCCGATATTCTTCAAAAAAGACTTCAGCAGAAGGAGCCTGGATTTGATGTTGGGGTTTGCTGCGGGGGTCATGTTAGCAGCCTCCGCATTCAGCTTGCTTGTACCCGCTTTCGATCACATCAATACACCTGAATGGCTTGCAATTGCTCCAAGTTGGGCTATTGAGGCTGCGGGAATTATCACTGTAGTTGGAGCGGGTTTCTTACTAGGAGGTCTCTTTGTACACATTGCGGACAAGTATCTTCCTCACGAGCACTTTGCGAAAGGAAAAGAGGGGCCTTCCTCTAGATTAGCTAGAGTGTGGCTCCTAGTTATTGCAATAACAATTCACAATTTCCCTGAAGGTCTTGCCGTAGGAGTGTCATTTGGGGTCGAGAATGTCGCAACCGGTTTCTCTGTTGCAGTTGCAATAGCTCTCCAGAACATCCCCGAAGGTCTTGCTGTTGCAGCTCCTCTGGTAAGAGAAGGATACTCCAGAAAATATGCAGCCCTGCTTGCACTATCTACAGGTCTCGTTGAACCACTTGGAGGACTGCTAGGGGTGTCCGTTATTACCGTAGCAATTGGTCTTCTACCCTATGGACTGGCCTTTGCTGCAGGTGCCATGGTGTTTGTGGTAGGTGATGAGATGGTGCCTGAGAGTCACGTAGGAGGCAATGCGCGTCTGGCCACGTGGGGATTAGTAATCGGGTTCTTCATTATGATGACTCTTGACAATATCTTTCCATTCCTGTTTCCAGCGGGGTGATAGTTCTTGAAATATCGATACATTGGTATTCTTCTTGTACTTGGTTTGGTTTCCGCTATCCCCGCACAGGTTGCGGCACAGGAACCTCTCACTATGTCAATCCTCCGCAATGTCGGGATAGGTCTTGGGGGCGTGATTCAGGGAACCTTCACGCTGCATGGGAGTGGTCCGGAAATTGTCCAAAACCTGACTGTGTACTTCAATAGTGATCAAGTGCATTTCGTCACAGGAAACACGATCACCTGGCAATTTGATACTGCCAATTATCCATCGGGTTCTACAAACATCACTCTGTTTGGTGTGGATGACACCGGCGTAACCTACGTAGCGAGTGAACAAGTCACGATTATCGGAGGAGTTGCGAGCAATCTCCTGACCTTTGGAATAATTGCACTTGTTGTGGTCATTTTACTTGACAAGTATGGATCTCGACTCATTAAATCATGAAAATAAGACATTTCATTGGTTTTTTGGTCCCCAAGATTTTTATTGAATGACAACTTGGTAGAATGATTTTCATTATTTGAGGTGAGAATATGTCTTTCATGGATGATGTAAAAATTAGTTTTGGATTCGCTAAGAAGAACGTGTTGAGTTTTCTTTTGGCAATTTTTGGTATGCTAATATTAGTGGCGATTGTAATCTTTATTGTAATATCTCCATTACTCTTGATGGCGTGGCTAGCAAACCCAACAGATCCGGAAGCGTTTGGACTTGCCATTGCGGCGT
>DXJI01000033.1 GCA_019057595.1 Candidatus Thorarchaeota archaeon | reverse complement strand
TCAGGTTGTTCTTTCAGAACATTGGTTAGTTCAAGGTCAATATTTGTATAAATAGATTTAACTTTAGATGCACACTTTGCTGCGAATTCATAGAGGTCCTTTGCGATATTGCTAGTTGCATCTGCCCTCACCAGCAAATGCGTATAGGCAAAGAGCTTGTAGAATCGTGGCATAGCGGCGTTCATTTTTTGATATAATTCACGAATTTCATCAGGAGAGATACTATCACTTTGGGAGCTATCTATGCCAGTAATCTTTTGTATATCAGCTAATGCTAAATCTAGAGATTTCTTCACATCGTCAGGATTTGTGCTCTCAACAAGTGGTGATAAATCCCACTCAGGAATTGTTTCATCGTCGCCCATACATATCCACCTCTACGGAAGAAGATACTGTGAACCCGTCCAATAAATATTTGCTAAAACAAAAAAATAAGAGATTCGAAGGAGGGCGTTGCGGCCACTCCTTCAGAAACTAATTGCGCCTTTAGATACATCTGTGGATAACTTCGGGTCCGGCTTCTTCGAACTCCTTTCTTGAGACCCACATCTTCTGGAATGTCTTTAGTGAAGCAAGGATGCTTCCGCCAATCCAGACTGAGTATTGTCTCTCGGGAGGTGCGATGATACGGACTTCGATGTTCTCGGGTACTAGCTCGGTGATCTCCTTGTGGAGTCTCTCCTTGAGTCCTGGGAACATGGTTGAACCACCTGATAGTACGATGTTGGCGTATAGGTCACGCCTCAAATCGACGTCACAGGCCTTGATTGACTCGACAATGTGATCGTCGAGTGGTACTGTATCTAGACCAATACCGCTTGGATTGAAGAACAGCTCGGGTGCCTGGAACCTTTCTGCACCAATAGTGATTACCTCACCGTCTGGTAGCATGTATGGTTTGTCAACACCTGCCTTGTCGGCAACTGTCCTCTCTCGCTCGGGATCAAGAGCAACGTAGCATAGCTTCTCCTTGATGTCTCTGACAATCTCCTTCTCTGCACCACTCACGAATGAGTAGCCAGCCTGCCTTAGCAGTCTGCGCAGATACTCGGTGATGTCCCTACCAGCAAGGTCAATTCTTCGGATAGCGTGATTGATTGAAAAGCCCTCATAGATTGGTACTATGTGGGTCACACCATCGCCTGAGTCAATAACCAGACCAGTGGTCCTTCCGGATGCGTACAGTGACAGTACTGCCTGTGTGGCAACGTACACTGCAGGTACACCGAAGTTGTCAAACATGACGGATGCCATGCGCTCTCTGTTCTCTCTGGGGTTGAAAGGTGCCTCAGTGAGGAGAACTGGATTCTCGCTAGGATCTACCTTCAAGTCGTTGTAAAAGGTATAGCTCCAAATCTTCTCAATAGCATCCCAGTCTTCAACCATTCCATGAGAGATCGGATAAACCAGACGGAGTACACCACGTAGGTTGATAGCCTCTTCACCAATGTAGTAATCACGTGTATAGTGATCCACGTCAGTCATAATTGACTCATAACGTGGGTAACCAATCAGTGTGGGCCAAACGCTGCGTGGCTGATCTTCGCCGGCGTAACCGTTCTTGCTCAAACCTGTGCCGTTGTCAATGACAATCGGCTTTGCGCCAAGAAACTCGTCTTCAGCCATTTTATATCGGTCCTCGTTTAGTAATTAGTTCAAGGTCATGAGACCTTGTTCTAACATTTTGTTAATGAAGAATATATTTAAGGATACGTCCGATAAGGTATTAAAATAATTATTTGATAAACTATAAGAATCGTAAAGTACACGGTTTATGTTAATAATAGCGTGTTTTTGGTCCATTTTTCGGGCACAGCTCAGCAATACCTTCGATAAGTATAAAAGGTTAATACTCGTAATTACTAGCTAATACATCCGCGGGTTGTGCCCAGATATGCTCAGAAGAACAGTTGAAGAGATAGTTCGAGAGGAGATCGAGACCGTCAGGGCTCGAAGAACAATTCTTGATCATCTCGAGGGAGGTCTGAAGACAGGAGCAGAACTCAGAGAAAAGATTGCCACTGACATCAAAGCGCAGATGGTGAGGGAAGGAGCAAGCAAGCGAGAAATAGCCAAGGTAAAGGTGACGAGTCCAAAGCTCTATCACAATACGAAACGTCTGGAAGAACTTGGAATCATCGTCAGCTGGAAACAATCTCAGTACCGCCTGTTCGAACTTGTATCTCGGGCAGTAATCCCGGTTCGCAATGCCCTAGATATAGCTAAACCGTTAATGTATGTTACTTCGCTGAGCAACCCTGAAGACCAGCGACCGTTCGTTCAATGGTTGGCCAATAATCCGCATTTCAATCCAAAGAGACTTCTAGTCTTTGTAGAGGCAATTCATTGGACACGCGGTGTGTCACGAATTCTGGACAGGTTCATCCCAGACGATGCCTTTCGAGTGTGGACAACTGAGTGGAAGGAAGTACCTGACACTGTTACAGGGACCGGCGAATCACAAGAATATGGGAACCTTCAGGGGACTTGCGACTTTCTTGAGGACATTCTGATAAAGCACCTGCCTGACCACAATTTTGTGATTGATCTTACTCTGGGACCACCTCTGGTTGCACTTGCCATGGCCAAGTTAGCTACCGAATACTCAATTAATGCGTTTCATGTCAGTAGTTATGACGTAAGTAATGCAGAGGTCAGCTACTACTGAAGGATGTGATATCATGGGCGATAATTCAGACCTCACTCTCTCTTGGAAACCAATCCAGCTTGTAAACCGAATGAAGGACCTTGCTGAAACGGTTCAGAATACACGTCGCAATACTCCAAAGAACAACACACGTCTCATGAACAAAATTAAAAGATGGCTGAAGGAGATTAGGTACATTCAGAAGTCTATGGAACGAATAGAGGACAAGCTCGTACCAAAATTAGAAAAGATTCTGAAGATAAAATTCCGGAACAAAGAGCTGTTTCTTGTCGCTATGTTTCAACCAAGTACGAAGAACCTCTTCTTGGAATTGGAAACCCAGTATCGTCGGAGTGCTGAGGATCCACTGGGACAGGATGGGTTTGCTGAGATGATCAATCTCGGTGAGATGTCCAAGGTCCTGGCACTCATTGGCGATGCTGTGATATCATCTGCAGTCCTGCAACACCTCTGGGAACCTCATCTGGGTGATGCAGGTAAGATCACTCAAAGAAAGGCCGAAATAGTGAGTAACAACCACATGGCAATACTCTGTGATGAGTGGGGTCTGTACAAGTTCCGCATTCATTTTGATCCAGACACACCAAGCAAGTCAGAGATGAATCATGACAAGGGGACCCTTTTGGAAGCAGTCTATGGAATCATCTACATCGAGTATGAGTACAAAATGATTCACAAGCTCGTGTCACATCTCATCAATACTCAGTAAGGTCATACTCGTCTTCTCTATGCTTTGGTGCAGAGATGACGGGATACTCCTTCTCAAACCGTCGACGGACTTCGTTTGCAATCTTGGAATCCGAGTACACTCTGACAGAGGGTATGGTTTGTGACTGTTGTCGCAGAATGTGCATCAGTGGTCGACCCTCCTTTGTATCATCCAGATTGACCAGATCAAACCCCTGTTCACCGCCGACAAGCAAAGGTATCTGACCTAGTGTTTTGGCTCCGAGCGGTGGTGATACGACATCGACTATTACACTTCCAGGTTCCTCTGAGATTTCTTCCTCAGCCTCGATGAGCTTTTTGATATCCTTGAAGGTCTCCAGAAACTTTTCTTGAGTGTTCTTCTCAAAGGACGCCAATGGACGCGCCAGAACTACTTTGAACAATTTACGATACCTTATGCGAGAAGCGTAGTCCCTCACAAATCCAATCTCGGAGTGTTCGAGCCATCTGAAGAGATCGCCATCAGTCATCCGTGTGAACATACCCACGCATTCGTTTCGTGAGAGGTCCTCTTCCCGCATCCTGAAATAGGTGGCCTTGGATATCAGGGCTTCAGCCAGCTTCACGGCGTGGTGGAAGTATAGGTCCATATGCATCCAGTTGCGGCTTAGAATGAGAGCCTCCAGAGAATGGATCGCCTTCAACATGAATGCACGAACATACTTACCCTTCACGTTTTTGACAACTCGATTTGTGAGTAGAACTCTTTCCGCGGGAAAAATCCCCAACTGAACTCCGCTGAAGTGAGCATCACGGATCAGGTAGTCAGTCTTGTCGATGTCCAGTGGATGGTCAAGGAATTCTGAGATTAGTCCCTTGATTGGGTCTTTTGTTTGTCGTTTGAGAATGTTGACGACATCCTTTGGATTTACGTCGTTCCCAGTAAGTGTGTCGTTGAGACTGCTGTTGATAATTAAGAATGTCCCCAGGTCCAGATGGTCAAGTCCAGCCCAAGAATGAAGTGCATACTCGATTGTGTGTGAAGTGGGAGGGTGGCCGACATCGTGAAGGAGGGCTGCAGCTCGAAAGAGCTTCTGGTGGTAGGCATCAATTAAATCGGAGAGGGGAACAAAGCATGCAGTGTCCAAGTCCTCACAATAATTCACAACTCTGATTGATTTCTGAGCAAGGAAGTTAGTCCCTAAACAATGTTCAAACCGAGTGTGAGTAGCACCAGGATAGACGAGATGTGCGGGACCCAACTGTCTTACATATCGAAGTCTGAGCATCTCCCAGGTCGAGATGATATCCAGCTCCCAGGGCTCAAGCAGAATGGCACCGTGTACAGGGTCCTGAACTGCCTTTTGCCTAGTGTGCTTGTCACCCATTGAGATGAATCGATTATGTTCTTCAATGACCCCTTGGATCTTGTCCCAGGTGTCATTCCGTGTGTCTCGTGCAGAATCAATCTCAGATTCTCTCATCCCTGTGAGACGAATCAGCCTTACGGTCTCAACGTCAAGGTCATCTGTCATAGTCAATAGCCCCATGCGGGATGAGAAGGCGCCTGTATTTAAGACATGATGATGAATTACATGAGTTTACGTGACTGCTTGACACGTTCTCGAGCTGATATATACTCCAGAGTGTTGTCAGTCTCCATGGCATTGCAATACTCATTCGGGTTACAGTAGCCCCAACGTCGCATCATGTTACAAGAGGTCGACCCAATCGCTCGATAGAAGGGAGCGTCAATGAGGTCGGTCTTTGTCAGGTAGATCGCCACTGTCTTGATGCTCTTCTTTGCAAAAGCCAGTCTGATGCATGGGGGTGCTCTCTGTACTGTTTCCCACTTGATTATTCTAAACAAACGATACCAAAGAAGACACTTTTTTGCAGTGTATAGAAAGCCACATTTTGGACATAGACCTTCAGAGATAGAGAGGGTACAAAACTCATCACGAGTGGGTTTTGTCAGTCCTGACCTTCTTAGAAGATGGAATTTAATCTGTGTGAATTGCTCAGGTGTGAACGATCCAAACTCTCTGATGAAGGACCTTAGTTCCTCTGTAACGGTGGCAGGACTGGCGGTCCATTCATCCTCGTTCATGGACGAGGGTGTCTTCGCATCTCTCATTGCATCATCACGTTCAACAAACAATGACTTAAGCTCATCAGTGTTCTCTCTAGTACTTTGATTAGTATTCTGACGCTACTTTCCATTACTTGTTTTCTGGATTTAACATCGAATCAAAGAAAGCCTCGTAATGAATAACGGTTAGTTCTTTTTCCAACAAAAATTCCTCATCTTCCTCATAGTATTTGGCGACTTCAGGATCAGACCCTGCAAACTTCTTAATGGATTCGAACGAGTTCCAATAGGTTAGTAACAAAAAATGAGTGATCTCTTCTTCATCGCGTTTTAAAAAGGTAAGACCTAGATTTCCTTCGACTGATTGGTAGTCAGGAATCGCTTTGGATTTCAAAAATTCCATATAAGCACCCGCTTTTTCTTTAGGTGTTTGTCCATGCCACATTCTTACAATCATTTCACAATCTCCTTTCGTATCTCTTATCGCATAATCACATTCTACAAACGACGACTTAAACGCATTAGCTGATTAGTATTCTGATGGAACAAGTTTTATCTTGGCGAGAATCCCACCCTCGACACCAGTCCAGCTACCTAAGAGGACCTCCAAAATGACCAAGCTCGAAATACTTACGAAGGTGCCCTTCAAAGAGGTTATCACTTCTGTCGATTTAGTTGATATGACATCTGATGGAAGAGCCAATCCAGTGGTTTCAACACTGAATGGAGATGTCAGAATCTATGACTATCTGGGTGATGGAAAAACTGAGTTAGAACAAATAGGTATAGTGAGCGACCTACCTCCACTTGCAGCAATGGGAGTAGGAGATGTCATTGGTAACGGAACAGTAGATTTCATTGTTGGGGGACTTGATAACAACCTGAGGGTCATTTCCTACATGGATGGAAAATTGGATGTCAAAGCTACAACACCGTTGGGAAGTCTACCTACTGCAATTGGAGTTCTGAATGTACTATCAGACGATAGGGCGGAAGTTGTGGTGGCCACAACAGATGGGAACCTGAGATGTTATGGATGGTACGATATCGCTCTGGACAAACTTGCTCACAAAGTCCTGGAAAGGCCGATATTCTCAATGCAGCCTTTGTTGAGTAAAGGTCTCCCATTCAGCCGTTTTGTATTTGGAGATGATTCTGGAAGTCTCTTTGTCTACCAGTATGCTGATGATAGACTACATGAACGAGCGAAAATCAATGTTGGCGGGGAGGTCAGCCTTGTAGCCTCTGGGGATATGACTCAGGATGGCAATAGTGAGGTTATGGCGGTAACAGAAGGCCGAAAATTGACACTCTTCGGAATGGTAAAGGGAGCCATGGAGAGATTCGATTCAGTCAAAGCTCCAAAACATGTGACCTCTCTTAAGATTGGTAAATTCTGGAAAAATGGAAATGGTCAGATCATAGCAAGCCATGCAAATTCCAACATCACTGTTCTCAGCCTCGTTGGAAATAGAATCATTGAAGATACATCTCTAAAGACGAAGGGCAAGTCAGTGGAGTCGCACATTTGTCTAGGGGATGTTGATGGTGATTCCAATTATGATATTATTCAGACAGTTGGAACTGATCTGTATCTGATTAAAGTGCTAGAGGATGAATGAGTTCGTTAGACCAGTTCTGGCATGTTAACTTCGTTTGGTTGCAGAACCTTGATTGTCTTCACACTTGTATTTGCTTCAATCTTTGGCACAACATTGCCTTCGACCCAACTCTTCACATTTGATCGGGCATCATCTATGGTCTCGCCTTCTGCATTCATGTCAAACCTGATGAAGAGATGATAGGGTTCTCTCTCTGTCAGGTCCTTCTTTATCATGGCCCAAAATGCTTTAGATCCAGCGGGGACATCAATTCTTCCGAGAATCTCAGACCAGGATTTTCCTTCCATTCGTTTCGTAACAATTGCTAGGTCTTTCAACTCGGGCAATTCCTTCAATGCTGCAAGGACCTTGTCGCCAATCTTCTTGGTGTCAGAAACCTCTTTGAATTCTGCAATGAGGAAGTGGTCTGCTCGGAACTTAGCCATGGTGTTCTTGACTCCATCCAGTGAATCGTACGCGGCCTGATTGCTTTGGCTCTTAAGTATGATGGTCTGAAATCATTCAGTTCCGCTCTTGTTCATCTGAGCACGGTAGTGATGATATCTGTAGCCTGCTGTCAGTAGTCCCAATAGGGTCACAGTGACTAGACCCCAAAGAAGCTGGTCTATAATTGAAAGAATCACTAGAACGAACAACCTTTCAGACCGACCTCCAAGACCAATATCGAGATCGACTACACCAAGACTTGTAGCACGAGCCCGAGTATAACTTGTCAGCAACCAGCCAGTGATTGCAAGTATGACCCACCAGGTCACCGGAAATCCGAGGAATGTGGTGGTAGAGAATTCTACTGCTAATGACCCGAGAATCAGGATTTCTGTAATCTTGTCTATCACAGAATCGGTGAAAGCGCCTGCATCTGATGATACTCCCCGCTCTCTCGCGACAGCTCCATCAACACCGTCAAACAGACCAGAAAGGAACACGAAGATTCCAAAAAAGAATGCTGACCCGGATAGATTGAGTCCGACTGCAGCCACGAAAGCCAAAAGCAGACTAAAGTAAGTGATTGTATCAGGGCGAACCCCTGCACGTGCAAAGGGTCTAGCAATCGCTAAGACAAGTTTCTTGAAAATTCGTCTGACTCTGAACTTGCTTGGCATCGATTATCGCTCCACACTATATCGTTTCGATTTGTAGACTATTGTTCCCTGTAGACGACTTTGGGAGGAGATTGTCGATTCACCGAAAACGATTGAGTCTGAGATATTACAGCCCATCAAAAGAGTGCTGTTTGAGTCCAGAGTAACGTTAGGGCCAATTCGACATTGCTCTCCAATCTCACACCCGTGAGATACTAGGACCGGACCCACAATCTCGGTCCCCTTGTGAAGTGTGATATCTGACTTCAATGCAAGGATATCTCCAACTTCTATGCTATCACCCGATGGTACAAAGACATGTCCAGTCTTTGTGAAGTTCCCTCTCTCTAGGACTAGATTGTTGGCTTCAAGAAGGTCCGAGAATGTGTCAATATCAATGCTAGAACTTTGAACGGGATACGATCTTAGCACATGACTATCTTGAACCCACATATTTAGGACATATACCAGTTTTGTTTCCCCAGCATCAAGCGCATTCTTACAGTCTTTGACGATGCGCGAATTTCCGATGAACAGCATTGCACTTCTACTCATGGCGTCAGTTTCTAATACTTCATTCCCAAGTCCTGAAACACTACCGTCCTCTCTTGTCGAAACCGGTGTACCAGAGTGCGAAGTAAGATCCACTGCTAGAGTTGTTCTATGGGATTCAGTCCCTTCATTATAGTGAGAAATCATCCCTGAAAGTATAGATGAATCAGTCATTGTGTCTACAGGTGTTAAAAGAAAATCATCATCGAATGTTTCTATTGCAGTGACAAGAGTCTGAAGTGGACCAGTCTCGTAGTCAGGTACATTGACTATTCTTGCTCTACTACCAGATGATGACAAGTGGTCTTCCACATGAGTCCCTTTCCATCCAACTGCCACCACGATCTTAGAGATTCCAACATCTGACAATCGTTTGATAGTCCAGTCCACAAGCGTCTTGTCGCCAACCTTGAGAAGTGCCTTTGGAACGTCTTCTGTCAAGGGATACATTCTTTCTCCCTTTCCAGCTGCAAGAATCACTCCGTGGATGAGAAGTCCTCCTCATTTAGACTCTTCGAACGCAAGGGACATATGTATGTTTGCAGGGGTAATATTGGGAAATTAATTGACAGCTGAGATTATGACGATTGATGACATCAGTAATTGTGGAAATGTCCTCGATCGTGCCGCAGAAATCATCTCGTCAGGTGGAATAGTAGTCTATCCTACCGACACCAGCTATGGACTCGCTTGTGATCCAAGAAACAGTGATGCACTCGAACGGCTCCTCGCAATAAAAAGAAAGGACAAGAGGGTGGGCGTTCCACTGCTCTTTGCAGACTTGTTACAGTGTGAGTCCTATCACGAATTTGATGGGTTGGAGAAGATTATTGCGAAGATATTCTGGCCGGGAGCTTTGACCCTCATCGTTCAACCAAGACCTGAAGTTCCAAGTCATATAACAGCAGGCCGGGGTTCAGTCGCCATCAGAATACCAGATCATATAGTACCAAGAGGAATAGCAAGAAGAATAGACGGCCCCATTGTAGGTACCAGCGCAAATCGAACTGGTGGACCCAGTCCTTTTGACCTCTCAGTTGCAATGGAACAGCTTGGAAACGAGGTTGATCTCTACATAGATGGAGGTGCGTCTTCACTTCGGTACAATTCGACAATCATCGGTGTGCAAGAACCAGAAGATGATTGTGACACAGTGAACATCAAGATCTACAGGGAAGGTCGCTGGACTGTCGAGGATGTATCTAACATGATGAAAGTAGATTCTGATGCAATGCGGTTCTGGACCACTCGGATTATTGATGCCGATATGTGAGGCGATAAAGGCTGCGAGATTACAATCTGCTCGTTGCGAGCCCAAGAGACCGTGAACGAGCTGCGAAATCAGAGATCATGTATTTCATTGGCGACCTGCTTGGAGACCCTGAGCTCCGAGTAGCGCATACTCATATCTCGGGACTGCTTGCGTGTAAGACCTCCCTCGATCCATTTGATGTTGTCCACAGACTTCGAGAGTTTGCACTTGAGAATGCCTACCAGTTCAGATTCGCTATTCGTTTCACTCCGCTTGAGGAGTGCGTTGACTCAAATCTCGAGGACATAGTGGAGGCAACACAAAGACTTCTTCCAAAGATTGGAGAGGATGAGAGCTTCAGGGTTACTGTGCGACGACGGCATACTGAGCTAGAAAATATGCAAGTCGTAACTGCAGTAGCTGCTGAGATTCCTAGGAGGGTCAACCTTGATGCTCCCGACAAGACTATCCTCGTTGAGGTCGTAGGAGACTGGACGGGTCTCTCAGTTATAGATAAAGAAGATGACATCCTCTCAATCATGACTATGCGTGATGACATGTACTAGCTATCAAATGCCACTAAAGAAACCCGGCTCACGATACATCTGGATAGTGCTTTTTGTCGTTCCATAACGTCATTAGACTCAGTAAATGTGCTAATCTCTTTCTCTTCAATCTTGAAGTGCTCTCTGATTCTATCATACCGCTCCTTGCTAGCTTCAAAAGGATTTGAGAACTCGGTTCCTATCTTCTCACCCATGTTTCGTAGCGTCTGTTCCACTGTCTTCTTGTCGGAACTAATCGTAACAGCGGCAATATGCTCTAAGTCATCGTAAACTCCCAACTCTTCCAAAGCTCTCCCAATCTGTCTCTGCGCAGATGCGTAGACAATGATTTCTACATCCAGACTTCGTGAGAGCATATATCCCCCATTTTGTGCATTCAAAGCATTCTGTGCTGCTGAGAGGAGATGGGTCTCATCAGCGATCAACTTCCCATTCATGAGTTGTACAACTATGGAATCACTAGACAGCGATTTTGCAAGGGAAAGAAGCTCATCCTGTGTGAGCCTGTTTGAGTTTTGTATCTCCGACATTCCAACGACATGAGCGACCTCGTTGGAATCTACTATCTCAATTCTCAAAAAGACAACCTCGCTTCACAGTCGTTTGATGAAGTAGTCAGCAACTGTCGGCTCAAATCCAACCTCAAACACGAGTCGATCACGGAGCTGTTTCATTGTAAGGGAATCATCCTCTTCTCGAAACACCTTGATCAGTGATATGATTGATGCTCTATTCTCCCAGGGGTATACTGTCCAGCTCGTAGTTTTGACCATGTAATAATCAGGAATCACATTGGATTGGGGTTTGTAATGTAGGACTGCGGAACATACTTTTTTTGCTCCAAGTCCTTTCACATGCTCAATTGCATGATGGAGGGTGTCACCGGTATCAGCAACCTCGTCTATGAGGAGGACTTTCTTACCCTTCATTGAACCTGTCAAAGGTTGAGTTATTCTTGGTTCCTTGCCCTTTGCACCAACATCAGTGTAATACTCGATTCGGATGTTCTGCAAGGTGTCCATATAGAGAACGTCTGAGAGAATACGTGCGGGAATCCATCCTCCACGTGCTATTCCCACAATAACATCCGGTTTGAAACCACTATCTACTATCTTCTCAGAGAGTTGTAGAGTAAGGTTGTAGACATCTCTCCAACTTAGAATGAGATACTCCATTTCATAGCCTCGTTAATCCCTTGTGAGAATCGGACGCATGTACCTAATTAATCCGTCTGATTTGAATGAGCACAACCTAAATCAGAGAGTCAGCATTAGTCAGAGTCATGAAACCAGACGTTCTCCTGACCAACATAGGACAAGTTGCAACCCTTGAGGGAAATAGCAAGAAACCAAAGACAGGAGAGCAGATGGGCGAGCTCTCTATCATCGAAAATGGCGCCATTGCTATCGGGGATGGGAAAATACTTGCTGTTGGCTCAACTGAGGATGTGCTCGCACAGATAACAGAAGAACCTGATCTCCCGGCAATCGAGTTTCCAGGAATGCTTGCAGTACCCGGTTTTGTTGATAGTCACACACACTTGACGTTCGGGGGTTCCAGAGAGAACGACTTTGCAATGAAATTGGCAGGAAAGTCCTACCTAGAGATTCTGGAGTCAGGAGGAGGCATTCTGAACACACTCAAGTCTACACGTTCAGCAAGTTTGGATGATTTGGTGAGTAGCGCGTTCTCATATGCAGAGGGTATGCTGAGCATGGGCTCGACCACCATAGAGGCAAAGAGCGGGTACGGATTAGATACTGAGAACGAGCTGAAGATGCTTGAGACAATTGAAGTCCTCAGAGAGAAGTTGCCCATTAACTTCGTATCAACGTTCATGGGTGCGCATGCAGTACCCCCAGAGTATGAGGGGAAGACCGATGACTATGTGGACCTTGTTGTAGAAGAGATGATTCCTGCAGTGGTAGAAAAAGAACTTGCAGAATATTGTGATGTTTTCTGTGAAGAGGGTGTGTTCGATGTTGAGCAATCCCGTAGAATCCTCCTTGCAGCCAAGGAGAAGGGAATGAGGTTAAAGGTCCATGCAGATGAGATCGTACAACTTGGTGGTGCTAGTCTTGCTGCAGAAGTGGGGGCTGTGTCAGCAGACCACCTATTGATGGTCTCCGATGATGGATTGGAAGAGATGCTCAAGGCGGGAATCATTGCCACACTATTGCCAGCAACTGCATTCAGCCTGGACACTGAATATGCAGACGCTCGAAAGATGATAGAGATGGGTCTCCCGGTGGCTCTTGCAACTGACTTCAATCCAAACTGTGCAAATGACTCATTGTTCTTCACAATCGCTCTAGCTTGCTACAAGATGAAGATGGGACCAAGGGAGGCTCTTTCATCTGTCACGATAAATGCAGCTCATGCACTTGATCGAGGAGAGACCCATGGCAGCATAGAGGTAGGAAAAAGTGCAGACATCCTAGTTCTCGACTGTCCCAACCCTGAATATCTGACATGGAGATTTGGGGCAAATCTTGCACATACAGTGATTGTCAACGGTCAAGTTGTCCACACAAAACTGGGACCTTGAAATCAGACATCCAACAGCTGGCCAGTAATCTTCTCTGTGGAGGATACAATCGTTCCCGCATCCATGAGTTCGCGTATTCTAGTGATATCATGCGCCAGGACTCGATCATCCTCAAGCTTTGTAACTTCGGTACGTATAGCGGACTTGGCTACCTCAATTGGTTTGGAACCTCTGAGTGGATCGAGGAGATCAATTCCTTGAGCGGCACACATGTACTCGATTGCAATGACGTTCTTGACATTCCCAAGAATTGTTGATGCCTTTCGTGCTGCTATAGTTCCCATACTCACATGATCTTCTTGGTCAGCACTGGTTGGAATGGAGTCAACACTCGCAGGGTGTGCAAGACCTTTGTTTTCTGAGACCAGTGCTGCTGCTGTATATTGAGCAATCATCATACCAGACTCAAGACCACCCTCAGTGGTGAGAAATGCAGGTAGTCCGCTGAGTTGTGGGTTCACTAGTCGGTTGGTCCTTCTCTCTGAGATGTTTGCAAGTTCTGCAAGTGCAATACCCAGGAAATCCATTGCTAGAGCAATTGGTTGTCCGTGAAAATTACCTCCTGACACAACACTGTTGTCGTCAGAAAATACGAGAGGATTGTCTGTTGCCGAGTTGATTTCGGTCTCAATCACACTCTGCACATACCTGACCGTATCGAGGGTTGCACCAATGACTTGAGGAGCACAGCGTAAGGAGTACGCGTCCTGAACAATTCCACAATCGGTATGAGACTGGTTGATTTCGCTGTCTGGGAGAAGCGTCCTCATTGCAGCAGCCACATCTGTCTGTCCCTCATGTGCACGAACTGAGTGAATTCTCTCATCAAGAGCCGCACGGGTTCCCCGGAGAGCTTCAAGGCTCATGCATGTTGCAATCATCGCATCCTTGATGGTCTGAAGAC
Source organism: Candidatus Thorarchaeota archaeon (assembly GCA_019057595.1). The sequence goes on along the minus strand of DXJI01000033.1, from coordinate 26,736 downwards.
CATCGTGGACCACAAGGGAACCCACCGAGGTCATTGGTTGAGTCCCATTTATGAGTGCAACACCCTCCTTTGCCTGAAGTACCAGCGGTTTGAGTCCTGCCTTCTTCAGAGCCTTAAGACCATCCATTCGCTCTCCTTTGTAGAAGGCTTCACCCTCCCCGATCATTACGAGTGCCATATGTGCTAGAGGTGAAAGGTCACCACTGGAACCCACTGAACCCTGTTGGGGGACGACAGGAGTCACTCCGGTATTGAGCATCTCGATGAGTGTGATAATGACTTCAAACCTTACACCGGAGTAGCCCTTCGCAAGAGCATTGGCACGAAGAAGTATCATTCCACGGACTACATCAACGGGAAAGGGTGCTCCCACACCGGCGCTATGACTGCGAATCAAATTCGCCTGAAGCTTTGTCAGATCCTCTGAGCTGATTGACACACTTGAAAGGTCACCAAATCCTGTGTTGACACCATAGACTGTTTTTCCTTCCTTTATTGCCCTCTCAATAACATCTCGACTCTTCTTGATCTGTTCGATGGCTGGGGCTGCAAGTTCTACCTTCTTCCCGAATCGAGCCACCTGGACAACATCATCAATTGTGAGACTCTCACCATCAACTGCAATAATCGTTGTATCCATCTCTTAACCTCCTTTGAGTGCCTCCTCGACCAAATCCTCTACGAGACCTTTCTTCGGGAGATAAGGAACTGAGATTTGACCTTTGTTGCCAAGTCGCTGGTTCCACTCAATGACGGTCTCAATCGCGTGTTCATTCCGTGCCCATGCACGACGGGCCACACCCCCCATGACATCCCAATCCAAAGCTGATCGAATGATGGAATCAACTCTTTCACTGCCGTCGAGGACCAGTCCAAAACCACCGTTAATCGCCTTTCCAGTCCCGACACCACCACCATTCGACAATACACAGAGTGTCATGCCGCGGGCCACATCTCCAGCCCAAGCCTGATGTGCCATGTCACTCATCACATTACTTCCATCACGGATATTTGCAGTTTCTCTGAAGGGACTATCAGTACCACCGGTATCGTGATGATCCCGACCAAGCATGATAGGACCTATTTTGCCATCTCGAACCATGCCATTGAATTTCAATGCAATATTCACACGACCACGAGCATCAGCATACAAGATTCTAGCTTGAGACCCTACGACCAGTGCGTTCTTTTCAGCATCTCGAATCCAGATGTAGTTATCACGGTCCTGTCCTCTTTTTTCAGGATCAATCTGAGACATAGCCAACTTGTCTGTCGCCACAAGGTCGTTGTGTTCACCGCTAAGACACACCCACCGGAATGGACCATATCCGTAATCAAAACAGAGCGGACCCATGATGTCCTCGACATAAGATGGGAAAATAAATCCGTCAGAGGTATTCTCTCCATTCTTTGCAATCCTCTTGACACCTGCGTCAAAGACTGCTTTCATGAAACTGTTGCCGTAGTCCCAGAAGTAGGTTCCCCGTTCAGTCATTTTCTTGATAAGTTCGAATTGTTTTCTAAGTGATGCGTCGACTAGCTGATTGAATTTGCTACGATTATCCCTGAGGAGGGCTCTTCCTTCATCAAACGTGACGCCCTGAGGAGTGTATCCACCACCATAGACGTCATGACAAGATGTCTGATCCGAAGCTAGTTCGACAGTGATGTCATTCTCTACCACATACTCCCAAAGATCTACGACATTTCCATAGTATCCAATAGATACAGGCTCCCCTGTTTCACGATATTCTTTCACCCAACGAAATATTTCATCCATATCATCGGAATATTTGCTTAGCCAACCCTGCTCATTTCGTGTTTCAATTCGGCTCTTATCAACTTCAGCGATGATACCGATTCCACCAGATATCTCAATGGCTTTGGCCTGTGCGCCACTCATACCTCCAAGACCTGAGGTTAAAAACACCCTACCGCTGAGATCTTGGTCATCGGGAATTCCAAGATACATTCGTCCCGCATTCAGGAGTGTGATGTAGGTTCCATGTACTATCCCTTGAGGGCCAATATACATCCATCCGCCAGCGGTCATCTGCCCATAATTCGCGGTTCCCATCGCTGCTGCGTGGTGAAATCCGTCAGGTGTGTCGAACATACCAATCATGAGACCATTGGTAGTAATAGCCCTGGGAGCGTTTGTATGTGATGGAAATAGACCAACTGGATGACCTGAACTGACTACAAGAGTCTGCTCATCAGTCATGGACTCCAAATACATCTTGACTAATGAATATTGAAGCCAATTTTGGAATACTTGCCCATTCTCGCCATACGTTACGAGCTCATATGGATACAGAGCGACATCAAAATCTAGATTATTATCAATCATCAACTGAAGAGCTCGAGCTTCTAGAATCCCTCTGTACTCATCTACAGGTTTAGCCTTGATATGTCCAGCAGGACGATAACGGTATCCGTAGATGCGGCCCCTTGTCATGAGTTCATTGAGAAATTCAGGAGCCAAGGTTTCGTGAAGATTCTCGGGCACATATCTCAAGGCATTCTTCACAGCGACAACGGTCTCAGAAGGATTTAGGGTGTATCCCCTATCTGGAGCCCGTCGATACTTTGAATCAAACACCTGAGCTGGGGGAAGTTCTGAAGACAGTTTGATTGTCATGGCCTTCGAAATGTCATAACTCATGGAACCACATCCAATCGATACATTGATTCTATCTAATGTCCTTCATAAACAAGACGGATGCAGGTTTTTGGATAGAGGATAACAATCATTGAGTAGGAGGCAACAGAATATCGAACAAAGTGTCTGAGGGCCCATCCTCCAGTTCGAGACAGGCAGTATAGACACCTTCTCTTGTCATGACACCAAGGGTAAGACCTGCATCTGCCAGACGTAGAAGGTATTCCAGATGCGTGATGATATTTTGTACGAAATTCCTTAACTCGGGGCCAGCAATATCATCATGGGTGAGGATTGATTCCGGAGGAAGGGAAATCTCAACCTCGATTCTCTTTTCCTCAGGCATGTCCTTTTTTTTGATGGCAAAGATTCGAACCCAGTCATTCTCGCATAATACTGAAACAGCTTCTTCTTCTTCTTCATCGAGATTTTCGTCAATCAATTGCTTCCATTTGGTCTTCAATTCCATACGAGTAATCATCAGATCACCAGACCATAACGAAGGAACACAGCCTTCGCATTCTCATGATTGACGGCATAGAGAGTTCTTCGCATGTCTCCAAGGTTCGGAATCTTGGCACACAGGTCAGTTTCAACCAAACGATCCAATGCAAACGTAACAGTTCTGAGCGGCACATCTGCCTGTTTACTGATCACACGAGGAGGGAGAGGACCCTGCCTTGTCAACAAAGTGAGTACTCGGAGCGCACTTTTGGGAAGTCTGATTAGTGATTGCATGAGATCCACCGCTACCATAGAGTATCAGAATTCGGTTATGTATACACGTCACGTCCGAGACTATGAAAGATACATTGTGGAGAGCGTCGTCATGTCATTTTAGTAATCTAGAGCTTACGAAAATTACAGTGACGAAAATAGCCGAAGACATTGTGTTTTTTACAGCGTTCTTACTCTTGAAGTTGAGGTCGTCAAGAACAATGAAGGACGAGATTGTTTCTCTCATTCAAGAGATGATTCGGAATCGCTGTGTTAATCCACCTGGAGATGAGATGAAATCGATACGTACGATTGAGCGATACCTTTCATCTTTTGGAGTTGAATCAGAGATCTTCGAATCCGCCCCTGACAGGGGGAATCTGTTAGCAAACATCAAGGGAACTGGTGAGGGTCTAGGAGATTCCTCTCCTAGACAGAATCTGAGGTTTGGACAGTGAGTAGCGTCTGGACAAAAGCACGGAGAAACACCCCCGAGATTGATTGTGGTCTATGTGGATATCCTACATGTGCGACTTTTGCCCGTTCACTTGTAACAAAAGAAACAGACATTTCGAAATGTCCAATCCTTGCCCTCAAATCTTTCGATGAAAAACTGAACGAGCTCATAAATCTATCAACAGACACACCAGTAATCACCAAACCAGCTCCTGAACAGCCCAAGAGCGGAGTCCTGATGTCGAAACCTTGTATGGATGCACCAGAGCTCCAGATGGCGGAGATGCGCATATTCAATGGAGTGAAACCAGGAACTCCTCAAAAATTTGGGGTCTTAGATCCTGTAATTCTGTGTTGGCTCTTAGATTGCGTATCATCCAGGTATCAGGACATGAAATGCAGTAAGGACCTTGCCTATGCATGGGGAGATATGGAAGAAACAAAGGTTCACATTCTCAGAGATGGCAAGATCAGGATGAGACGTGCTAAGGGGAAGGAACACGCTCTGGAATCATTCAGGATAATCGAACGGACAGTGCTAGGAGCAACGATATGCAATTGCTGTGGTCATGATCTCTTCTCAATTCTTGCTGGGTTGGTGCCTTCACCCGAGAATGGAACTCACACAGTGTTGAATGCCGGGAGCACCCTGTCTCTGGATCCCAAGCAGATGGATTGGACATTGAGTAATAATTCATTGAATGCAAAGCTGGGGGCACGTATGTTCGAGCTGGTTGAACCCATTCATACCAGTCTCACAAGCCAAATAGATCTCATGATAACAGGTGATTTCGAAACAGAGGGACAATTAGATGCAAATCCAGAGATATGCAAGTTCATCAACACGATGCTAGAACCAGAAGCACAAGACTATGTGACCATGTTTCTCAAAGGTTTGGCACATGCTTTCTTCCTAGACAACGCAATAAGGGGACTTGTAGAGTTCCGAAAGATGATTCAGGAACAACCTGACAAGACTGCTTTTGCAATTGAGTTATTGAAGAACACAAGGTCGGACTCACTATCGGAATATAACACAAATTCGCTCGACGGTATTTCTGTCCTCTTACTAGCAAATGCATCCCGTGTATCCCGAGCTCTGGTCCTCTATGACAAGTGGATGTGATCTAAGCAAGTTTTCTCCAAACAAGCGGAGATACCTGAGAAGTATGTGGGGAGTCTTTGTACTTCTCCAAGACCGTTTTTGCCATGTCAATATTCACGTGATACTTTGGACGTCTCATATCTAGGAGGTTGGGAATCCTTCGTAGTATCTGCTCTCTTAGTAGGTTTCGGAGTGCAAAACTGACCGTCCGTGGAGCCATTTCCAGTTTCGTGCTTATCTCCTTTGGACAAAGGGGACCATCAAGTATCAAAGCACTGAGAATTGCGAACGTGCTCTTCGGGGTTCTTCCTGGTCTGATAGACACCTATTGTACTCTCCTTCTTAGTCTAAATTTGTATGAATATGGAAAGGATATCTATGTACGTGAAGCTTCAGGGTCTGAAATTAGCTCGAGTGTATTTTTTCAAGCTCAAACCCGAAACAACCTTTGCGTTTTTGAGACATCTCCCAAGACATATCTAGAAGTAGTACTACGAAACGATTGGTGTCTAAACTGGCAGGAATTGTATTCTTCAGAACTGAAATGTTGGAGGAGATAGTGAATTTCTATGTCAATGATATTGGAATGCATATCTGGTTGGAGCAGGAGGATTGCATCATCCTATGTCAGGGTAATCTCCTACTTGGTTTCTGTCATCGTGATGTTGCAGAACGGGAAGGAATGATCACCTTCTTCTATCCCACTGAGGATGATGTGGATATGATATACAAGATGCTCGAGCACATTGCAACAACCGAGCCAGTGATCAACGAGCGTTATCAGATCTACCAGTTCTTTGCAGAAGACCCAGAAGGAAGAGCTCTGGAGTTCCAAGCATTTCTGCACCCTGTTGAGCCTATTGGATTCTAGTTCTCAATCTCGGATTTCAATAGTTGACGAATGGAACCATCTGAATTAGGTTGCTCACTATGTGGCAGAATTTTGAGAAGTTCTTTGGGGGAGGTTATTTTTCATCCCTCGGTGGAGGACATGAATTAGGTGTTTAGAGTGCAACTAGAGTGCTACTCTCGAGAGTCCAACCCAGCTGTTTCGCGGTCTTGAATGCCTCACTCGACTCATTATATTTTCCTACAATCCAGAGGACCAGCCGGAGTTTGTTCCATAGGTTGGGATTTTTCTTATCGGCCTTGATCTCTTTCCTGATGTTCTTTACCAATTTCTTGGATTGTTTGATCTCGAGCTTTCTGGACGCTTGTGCTTTTCGAAGAATCTCATGGATTTGATCACTCAGGATTCCAACGGGATATTTGAGGAATTCTTCTGATCTATCTCGTATGAAGGCATTGATTGTAGCCTTGGGAGTGTCTTTCACCCGCCAAAGCTCTCCGGTCACTAATTGTTCCTCATAGCCTTTCTGCATGAATTGAATCAAATCTTGTAGGTTAGCTGTGACATCGTGATCATCACCCAGGGTCTTACGGCACCAATCCAATTCTCGATAGACTAGCTCAGACCCAACATTATACATTACACTAGGAGTGGCTTCAATCTTCTTCAGATCATTCAGAAGATCCTTCACCGTGTATTGTTTCCTTTTGGTAAGTTTCACAGTCACATCTTTCACCACTAGGGACTATAGTTCCTAATCCCGTTCGCTGATAAATTCATTTTGAGTAGATACATCTACGAATTTCAAACTATCTAGAATGGAAGCTGCCACATCATCCAAGCAGGTAGAGGGATAAAGAGCCGTACATAGACCACGAAAATGAGTACCAAAAGTGAAACTATGACCACACCCCAGTCTCTCTTTCTAAATGAGAGGGTATACATGTAGGTTCGATTCTCGCTGGCGCCAAATCCTCTGGATTCCATGCTCTCAGCGATGGAGAGAGCCCGTCTAATAGATACAATGATCAGTGGGACTATGATTGGCACAATGTTTCGAACTCTCTTCAATAGGTTCCCTTTGTCAAGTTCCACACCTCGAGCTTTCTGTGCATCCATAATGGCATACGCTTCTTGTCCAAGGGTTGGCACGTACCTCATTGCCATGCTCATTGCAAAAGCAAACTCGAATCGCACACGCATCTGAATCAGTGCTTGGGACAGCTCTTCTGGATGGACCGTCAGGAAGAATATCGAGAAAGAAGTCATCAGGGCCACAAGTCTGATTGTTAGTGAAAGAGAGTGAGAGAACGGATTTGGACCAGTTGAAAGCAGTGTGTTGAATACAATGATGAAGATGAGGAGAACAGACAGTCCCTTCATGCTTCGAGTCCAACGTCTAAGGGATTTCGCGGCCCCGAGTATTGGGACTAGACAAATGAAGATGAGGAGAAGTGGAATGATTTCAAGGAAGAGTAGTGATACAACTGCGAGGACTATTGCCATGAACATCTTTGCCCTGGGGTCCAATTTATGGACTAGGGAGTCCTGACGAGTATACTGAAAGACCTCAAGGAATGACAACTCACGCACCTCCCAGAATTCTTACAACTGCATCTTCGAGATCATCCATCAGAGTGAGTCGCTCATGAACCTCAGGGAACACCTCATGGAGGTGTCGAGCGGTTTCGGTCAGCTGTGGTCTAGTGAGAGAACTCTCCTCTATGACAACGTCATTACTCAGCACAGAAGTGGTTGGACCATCTGCAACGATTTGCCCATCTGCCATAGCAATAGTCCGTGGAAAGTTCTCGATGACAAACTCAATGTCATGCGTTACAACTATCACGGTCTTCCCCTGGTCATTCAGTTCACTGAGCATTATGGCAAGGTTCTCCTTCTGCCTTGCATCTTGACCAATTGTTGGCTCATCAAGAGAAAGTACTCTGGGCGCGGTTGCAAGCACTGATGCAAGTGCTACGCGCTTTCGTTCTCCACCAGAGAGCGTGAAGGGCGATCGTTCAGAAAATCCCTCAAGACCTAGCCTGGCTAGTGTCTGCTCACATCTTTTCTCCGCTTCTTCTTTCTGATAACCGAGGTTCTCAAGACTGAACATGATTTCTCGCTGGACACTATCGAGGAATAGCTGGTGGTCAGGGTTCTGCATGACAAGACCGACCTCACGAGCCAGTTCAGCAACCGAGTATTGCTTGGTGTCAACACCATCCAGAATCACTCGCCCACTGTCTGGTCTGAGAAGTCCATTGAGGTGCTTTACGAGTGTTGTTTTTCCTGCCCCATTGCTACCCATGATTGCGATTCTCTCACCGTCATCAATCTGGAGAGAAACTCCCCTAAGTGCAGTATACAGTCCATCATATGCAAAATGAACATCTTCCAGGAGAATCATTGTTGTTTTGCCTCCTGGACCAGCTTTGCTAGCTCTGTCCCTGTGAGTGGTACAGACTCTAGATCGATTCCCCGTTCCCTCAGTCGTTTGTACAGATGTGTTGCCTTGGGGATTCCAACCCCTATGTCTTGACAGAGATCCATTGTAAGGACCTCTCGTGGCTCTCCATCAGCTACAATACAGCCTTTGTCCATCAGAACAACACGAGATGCATCCTTTGAAACTAGGTCCAAACGATGTTCAACCAGAACCACTGTAAGGTCGCGTTTGTTCAGGTCGGTAACCAGTTCGAGTATTGTTTCAGCACTTCTGGGATCAAGGTTTGATGTTGGCTCATCAGCAACGAGGATCTTTGGTTTGAGTGCCAGGGTCGCTGCTATTGCAACTCGTTGTTGTTCCCCGCCAGACATCTCATGGGGGTGTTTGTCCCTCAAATGGTCCAGTTCTAACATCTCAATGAGTTCCTCGACCCTGCGACGAACCTCATTCGCCTCTACACCCAAGTTCTCTGGTCCAAATGCAATTTCACGTTCCACGTTCAAAGTTACAAGCTGGTTCTCTGGTTCCTGAAACACGAGACCCGCAGTGGATGCGAACTCTGCAACACTATGATCACGGGTATTCTTTCCATCGACAAGGACATTGCCTGCAATATATCCACGATGAAACTGTGGGACCAGACCGTTGATGGCACGACACAACGTTGTCTTACCACAACCTGAAGGTCCTGTGAGTACTAGGAACTCTCCCTGTTCGATTTTAAGATTGATACGTCTCAGTGCTAGAGTCTCTGCTCCCAGATATTTGAAACTAAAGTCAGCGAACTCTATCAGAGGCAATTCACTCAGCACCTTCTTCCGTCATACCCTCAATGGCACTTCTGATAATCTCTAGTGATTTTACGAGTGCATTGTCAAGGTTCCTTTTCCCATTTGCACCGGCGGCATTCGCATGCCCACCACCCTTACCATCAATCATCTCCCCAATAGGATCCATTATGTCCGTGCCCAAGTTGATTCCAGTATTCTCAAAAAATGAACGAGTGCTTCTTGAGCTAAGCCGTACAGTGTCTTTCTTCGGACTACCCCCAACTATAGCAACATCTGCACCTAGTTCTATCAATCCACGACACGCACTAGCCTCAAAAGCGTTGATCTTTGAAATTGCCACGATCCAGTCCCCTACTAGATGAACCTTGACGCGTCCTGCTGCTTTGAGGCGAGCGATTCGTTCGGATCGATTGGGACGAATGAGTAATGACTTGACACACTGTTCATAATCAGCACCCGCTTCGATGAGTTTGATGGCTGCCGTAAGTGTGTTCGAATCTGCATAGAAGAATCGTCGAGTGTCAAACAACATACCTGCAAGAAGCAGATTTGCTGTATCACTCTCTATCTCAAATTCGAGTTCGTTATATACATCAACTAATATTTCGCACGTGGATGACTTGTCACTGTGGACTATCTGATGTTTGGCAATCGTTTCAATTTCGGGATTTGGTTCATGATGATCAATCACCAGAGTCTTTGAGGGGTCAGTCACTGTTTCTTGAAGGTCTGGTCCAAGCTGGAACCTGCTGTTTGTGTCAATTAGCACATGAAAATCATGGTTCCCATCAGATTTCTTTGCAATGGGTACATCTGGTGCGAAATGTCTGAGTACTTGATTTGACAGCCTACTGCTATCGTCTGCTATGAGGGTTGGGGAGCCATCAGGATTGATCATTCTGTAGAGGCGTTCGAAGGCAATCATCGCACAGACTGCGTCTGGATCTGCATTATGATGTCCAATGATGAGAGGGTTTCTGATATTCGTGAGCAGCTCTTTGAGGTTCATTTGTCCTTCATCTCCGCCAACTGATTCTCGAGCCACTCAACCCCGAAGTCTGTTGCCTCCTGTAAGAGGTCGTCAAGTGAGTGCCCTGTGTCGAAAACTTGGCTCAACTCAATCTGGACATCAAGGTCAAGCTGACCTTTATCTAATTCAAGGGTGCAGCTGACGAACATGCTCTCAATGCTTTTCTCTGGTATCTTCTTTACAATAAAGCCACTAATCTGTGCCTCGCAATCCTCTGTGAGTTTTTCAATGACTTCCTCCGAGAGCTCTGGAAGTCCGATGCTCAGTACCGGATTCATCTCTCTCACTGAATACGTAGATTCCTTTTCGATAGCTCTATCTCGATCTTCGATTGCAGCTCCTTCAGCTGCTCAGCGAGTTTCTCTGTCTGTTTCGAGGTAGATGCCAGTCTCATCTCAATTGTTTTCTGCCTGTCTTCAAGCTCTTCCTCTACAGCTGGTTTCTCAACCTTGAACATGACCTGTCCCACAGCCTTGTAAGTGACAGTATCATCAGATTGTTTCTTCAGTTCCTCCAACGTCCCTTTGACCTCAGTAAGCTCAGCCTGAAGGGTCTGGGACATAGCTGTGAGCGTCTCATGATTGCGACGCATAGTATCGAATTTCTGAAGTTCTTGCTCCAGTGCGGGAGGTATATTCTGGGCCATTATTGATTCTCTCCTTCTCACAAAAAGGCACGTTTCAGACTGCGCCCTCTGAGATGGGACTTAAAGTTTTGCTAAGGAACATCAAGTTAGCTCCACTGTTCTGAGACATGCAGATACCCAGGCAAGGTAAGAATTCATTGCAGCTCTGAGAGCGGTGATGTCATTCGCCTCAACCTCAATGACGAGTACATTGTCACGAATTGATACGTTTGTAGTGGCTCTATCAGAAGGACCAGATTTGGTTTCCGGACTCAGTGCAGCAAGAAGTAACTCCGCTGTCTTCTTAGATTCAAGTGGAATCTCGATAGTTGATTTTCCATTCACAATATTAGAGCTCATCATTCCCACCTCTTTTTAGAGAGGTCACCCTGATTCTGGGACCTATTTCTGCACCATCAGTTGTATGATAATGTGTCCAAAGAATCTTTCCAGAAGAGGCGTCCTGTAACCAAATCAAAGACTGACCAGGGTCCAGTTCGGTAGAATCAATGTGAGAGACCTCTTTCAATTCGAGGTCTAACATCTCAGAGAATATCTCTCCTAAGACGCGTGTCTTTTCACTGCTCTGAGCTTCCATAAAGACTCCAGCTACCCCATTGATCCTCTTCTTAGAAGTATTAACTTCACGACGGAGCATGGCCATCTCTACCTTGATAGACGCTAACTCCTCCTCTTCAGAAGAAGTAAAATTGAGTATACTTGGATTTCCTTTCCACATTGAAATGATGAGTGCTGCATTTGCACCACTTTGTCCGACCCGAGCAGCTAACTCTGATAGACTCAACCCTCCACGATTGAATCGCTCTGTACTGGGAAGTACTGTCCATAAGTCACGCGTAAAAGTACGGACTCTGTTGGAGGTCTTCCTTGAGGTTGTGATCAAAAGACTAGGCAAGTCTGTCCGGCCTTGGTTATTCTTCAGGTTCTGCTATAGTCTCAGATTCTTCATCTGATTCTACAGTTTCTGCATCGATAACTACTTCCTCCTTCTCAACGTTGGGAAGGAAGTCGACTGCTTCTTCGATGTCCTCATCATCGCGCAGGGCAAGAAAGTCACCAGAGACCCTCTGTGCAATGGCTCGCTTGGCGGCTTTTCCTGCATCAGTGTAGGGCACATATGCTCCACCAGTAAAGAGCAGGTCACACTTGCTGCATTTCCATAGTCCAACAGCCTTTCGTTTCAATGCCTTTGTAGCACATGCAGGACAGCGATTCGGCTCATGCCTTCTCTTCTCTATATCAAGGACTCTTCGTCGGAGTTTTGCGCCATATCGTACTCCGAATCTACCTGTGCTACCAACCTTCTTGGTTCGTCCCATATCCATGGTCTCCTTGTAATTATGAGGCTGCTGGAACCTATCAGTCGCCCAGCAGTTTCTCTTATTATCGTTTCTATCCGTGAGCAGAAATTAGATGACCAGAATCTTCTTCCGGTCATCCACTTGTTTCTACTTTACAGCTTTAGTGGCTTCTTCGATTGCTTTCCGGACGTTCTCTGCAGATTCTAGAGCCATGTCCATTGCCTTCTCGACAAACTGAATCGACATAGGACCAGCTCCGCCACCCTTTTGCATGGCTGTGAAGAGGTTCTCCCTATCCACTGCCATTGTAAGCCTGCAATCCTGCACAAACTCCTCTTTCAGTGTCGGGTCGATGACAAGAGTCTCATCAATCTTGGAAACAGTGTGCTCGATTGCGATATTGTTGATTGGCAGTTTGACAATTTTACCAGTGTCGACAACCTGGTCGTCTTCCCACTTCTTCTCAGGATATTTTGCCGTTAGTAGTGCAGTATTGACAGCAATAGATGATGCGTCAATGAGGTTACCATCGTATTCTAGAGGATAGACGTCTGCAAATACCATGAAGACCTTCTTTCCTTCCTTGATGCAGAGTTTCTTTGCATCGATGGTTTCCGACTCTCGAACTCCACGATCAACAACCCGTGCCAGCTCTATTGCTGGCTCCTTGGGAGGTCCGAGCTCAAACAGTGGTGATGCAATCGGGGACATTTCAGCTGTCACCATGGTCACTCCTTTATCAGGAGAATCAGCATAGGGTTCTCCTACAAGGATTTTCACACCTGCAACAACACTTGTGTCACCGAGTCGAACGAGAGCTGAGCCCTCAGCCTTTGCAGGAACAACATTTGCCTCAATCTCAATTTCACGGTAATCAGCAAAACCACGGCCATCAAGACGTTCACCCTTCCGAAGAAGGTCGGAAATGAAGTCGCGATCAATATGACTAATTGTTTCAGTACTATAATCACCCATTCTACTCATCCTCCGGTAGTTCAGCTTCACCCAGATCTGTTTCCAGGTCGTCTTCGTAATCATCGTCGTCGTCGCCGTCGTCGTCGTCGCCTTCACCAGGCTTCTTGACGTAAGCACGTTTTAGAGCTTCTTTCTGAAGTTCATGAAGGTACTTGCATGAGTTGATACCCATTTGCATAGCCTCCACAAGCTCCTCTTTTGTGAATGACCCATCCTGCTGAAGGAGTGTGATCTCCTCAGTTTGAGGGATGATTGCCATTGGAACATCTCCTTGACCGTACTTGTCTTCCTCGTCTCCGAGGTCAACGAGTAGTTTGCCATCTGCTTTCCCCACTGCGACAGCAGGAATCAGACTTCTCATTGGAATTCCAGCATCAGCTAGTGCTAGCGAAGCCGCATTGATTGCAGCACAGCGTGTACCACCATCTGCTTGAATCACTGTGACGAAGACGTCAACAACTGACTTCGGGTACTCCTCAAGAAAGAGCGTTGGACGCAATGAGTTTGCAATGACCATTGAAATCTCCCTCTCTCTTCGAGATGGTGCAGGTCTCTTTCTATCAGGAACTGAGAATGTTGCCATTCGGTATGTCACTCTCAGATAGGCTCTGTCATTTATTGTTAGGTGCCTCGGGTGTAGCTCACGTGGACCGTAGACTCCAGCTATAATGTAGGTCTTTCCTTGTCGGATAGACGCGGAGCCATCAGCTTGTTTGAGCACACCAACTTTCAGCTCAATCGGTCGCATTTCATCTGGTCGGCGACCATCGATTCTCAAGCCCTCAGGACTAATTAGAAAATCAGGCTTTACTTCAGGACTCATTCTTCACTCACTTCCTCTTTTGGTTCTTCTTTTTCTTCTTCTTTTTCAGCCTCGACCTCAACCGGTGGCTCTTCCACTTCAGGCGGGGTCTCGGGTTCTGGTTCAGGTTCTGAATCCGGTTTTGATTCTGGTTCAGGCTCTGGTTCAGTTTCAGGTTCTACGTCGGATTCGGATTCTGGCTCAAGTTCGGCATCTGCAACTTCAGGCACCTCTTCAACCTCTTCCACTGTTTCGACGGATCCTTTGATTTTCTCCAATTCCTCCACAAGCATCGAACTAATCCTGTCTGTAAGTTTGGATGTGTGTGCTTGGGCTTCAATGATCCTGAATGCCTTGATAGCAAGGCGAAGAATCTCCGTATTCGGAGCTCGTATCCATATACGGCCATTCTGGCCGACAATAGTTTGGATCTTTAGATGGTCGTTAATCATGTTGATCATGGAACCTCTTCTACCAATTATTCGCGGAATCTTAGCAGGACTCACATCAAGAACCATTCCATCTGTAAGTACTGTCAGACCTCTTCCTTTCATTCCAAGGAAAGGACCGCTATTCCTATCATACGCGATTATTTCTGCAGAGATCACATCACCGATATCCATGTACTCTGAAATGTCGTCAGAGTAAGGTCGTCTCAATGCATTGTTCGCATGTAGAGAAGCACCATAAGGACCACCGATGTCCACCTTCCAGTTGTTGCCGGCTACAATATGGATTAGACCAATTACAAGATCACCTTCCTTTGGGATGTAGGCGCCCTCAAGAGCAACCACTTTGACTGTGTTTCCTCTGAGCTCGGCCAGACCCACAAGAGAAGAAAATATCTTGCCATCTTCATCATATGTGCCAAAGGAGGCTCTATACCTACCATCGGCAAGCAACTGTCCGGGGACAACTACTTCACGTTTCTGAAAATATACTGCCAATTACTATTTCCCTCGTTCTTATTCTAAATTTCAATTATTATTGTTTGATTATCTGATGACCTCTATTCGGATTTGTCCCTTCGTCAATTTGTTGAGTTCATCATAGAGCTCTTGTCTTTTCTGAGCAGGAAGTTCAACGAGTCCGGTCCATGAACCATCTTGACCCCACGATTCTGATTTAATCACACCGTTGGATGCTACAAGGTTGTATCCTTTGCCAGAGAAAGACGCTGGTAAGGTAATCTGTAGCTTTACACTCTCAAATGAGATCGGAATGATTACACGCAGTGCTTTGACAACGATTGGTACCTGTTCTTCCACCGATATGAAGGGGTCTATACGAATCTTGGCCTCTTCCATTGCCTGACGAAGTCGGTCTGGTGGATGAGGGTGTCCAGTTTGTGGATTCATGGCACGCTTTGCTAAATCACTGATTATTGTTTCAGTCTTCTCAGCCATGAGTTGTTCTCTCTGTTCATGAGTCAGTTTGAATTCTCCCTGCTTGATTATCTCGGGAGCAATCTCAAAGACTCTATCGGAGCCAAAGGCATCCTTTACCAGGCTGTCTGTGGCACGTTCTCCTCTCTTTGCGTCTTCATAGATCTCGTAAGACTTCAAGATTTCTTCGAGTGGTACGTCTTCTCCTCGTCTGTAGTCAAAGGCAAGATTCGGATCAACAAAAATCTCAAACCGAAGGTGGCCCTTCTTAATACCAATGACCACTGCATCGAGCTCTATCCACTTCTCTCCCGATTTCTTCCCAGATCCTCCTCCGCCACTCATCGTTCTGTCATCTCTTACTCTTTCTTGGGTCTGGCAGGGTTAAGGAAACCTTCAATCTCGGCCTTTGTTAATTTCACAAAAGTTCGAGTTGATTTGGGAATCTTGGCAATCTCAACATTGTCTACAGACAAGTTCTCATCATGAAGAGCGTTCAATGCAAGAGATATTGCATCATCCATACTCATCTTTCTAGAGTAGTTCTTCTCGAGGTGTTCTCCGGTACGGGCAGCATCTCTTCCAAGGACCGCAGCTAGAAAGCCCCAATAAGTGCCAACAGGGTCAGTCACGAACAACTTAGGAGAGCCATCATGATCATTGGAGCCAATTATCATCGCGACTCCATATGGTCTTGCTCCACCACCCTGTGTAAACTGTGCTTTGAGGTCACAGATATGTTCAGCGAGTGCCTCTGCAGGTACGGGTTCTTCAAATGTCAACCAGTATGATTGCGCCTTGACTCGTGCTTCAGCTATTAATTTTCGAGCATCAGCAGTGAGACCTGATGTTGCAACACCAACGTGGTCATCAACTTTCGAGATTTTTTCCACACTGTCCGGTTCCTGCAGGGGTTTGATCTTCTTCTTTGCGAGAAGAATCACTCCATCATCCACAAGAACACCAATTGATGTTTCACCTAATTCAACCGCCTTCTTTGCATACTCGGCGGCGAAGATTCGCCCATCAGGACTAAATATGCTAGTACTCATATCATAGCCAGAGCCAGAGATCCCAAACACAGTATCTTCCTCCAAGAGCCTCCAGAACACAGCGGAAGTCGGAACATTACCATAGATACAATCCAACAATTCCGATGAGTCATGAGGACTCCTTTGTTGCCAGCCCCAGGCATTCCTGCCACAAGGCTCTGAACCGAAAACTCAGACTTACGCTCATAAAGCTTCTGGTGCGTCTTCGGATGGAGTGACTACTCTTGAAGCAGGTAGAGGTAAACTACGAACCCAAGAGATACCATTACTGATGCGGCACCAACAAAAATGCCGAACATGGTTGAGGCCATTATGGCTAAGGCAATCAAGAGGATTATGACATCAGTCCATCCAGATCTAATCTCAGTCAGCATCAGTCTGAGATTGATGACAGATACAGAGAGGAAAATGAAGAACATAAGCATCACCAGCACTTCGATGGCTATTGTGACAGCTGGATTAATCGCATTCAAAGCGCCTACAGGACTTGAATCGATAACATCTGGGGAAGACCAAGCCCAAAGGGCAAGTCCTAGAATCAAGAACAACGCGGTGAGCATAATTGTGATTATCGAAGAGCGTAACATAGTGCTTCCTTCAGGGGTTTCTTCACTCACTTTCTTCACACCGACCTTGGAGCCGTGAAGCCAATGTTTCACACTTAAACATACCGACAGAATAAACGTCGTCTAGATGAAAGTCAGTGTTCATGGTGATGTGTTTCACTTGATTCCTCTAAGGCTGTTTCAAAAGTACTCTCATTATCCAGTGAATCTATCTCTACATGCACTCTCTCCCGAATTCTCTTGATCTGAAGGGCGATGATGTAAGATAGTGCTGCAAGTATCCCGGCGATAGCACTTGGAGAAACGTACAGGACAAAGGATGCTGCAATACCGATCAGTTCAGCAGTGATAGCAATCAGAAACACTGCAAAGATGACTCCCCGCACGGACTTCACTAATTCATTAGCTGCGGCAGCAGGAGCAATCATTATCGCATAGACGAGAATAGCTCCGACAGCCTTTGTTGCAAGTGCGATTGCTAACGCTGAAACGATGAGCATAAGATAGTGATATGCGCGAGCGTTCATCCCATGGGCGATCGACCCCTCCATGTCAACGCTGACATAAACAAACTCTTTGTTGAACATCAGTGTGATGATTCCTAAGAGAGCTGCAGTGCTCGCCAGCATTATCAGATCAAGATCATTTAGCAGTAAGATATCACCCACAAGGTAGCCCCATATCTGAGGAACTCTATAGGGTGGGATATAGTACATCAAGAAGACTGCCAAGCTCATTGAGAGCGCAAATGAAACCCCAACTGCAACTTCCATTTTCTGAGTGATTCCAGACTCTCCAGCATATCCAGTGAACATAGCCACTAGAATTGCAAATAGTAACGCACCAACAACTGGATCAAACCACGGAGCAATACCTGAATCCTGTAGAAATATCCCAAGTGCAGCTCCACCTAAGGCTGCATGCGCGACTCCGGATGCCATGAATGACAGTCCACGAAAGACGAGAAATGTTCCACTGGCAGCCGCTACAATAGCCACTAGGACAGCTCCAATCAACGCACGTTGAAGAAAGGGACTGGTGAGAATCACTTGAATGATGTCAATCATGACGATCAATCCCCGAGTCTCGAGTCATGCAATATCGATGACCAGAATGTTCAACAATCCTTGCTGAAGGTCCGTACACTTTCTTGATGAGTTCTGGGTCCATGACTGAACATGGTTCACCAATACCAATCACTGTGTTCTTCAACAGGAGTACATCCTGGACCAAAGTGTGTATGGGATTTAGGTCGTGTGTGACCATTATGATGCTGACGTCATTCTCCTTATGATATCGACCAAGTGCTTCGACAATTAAGTCCTGACTCTCGATATCAGTACCAGCCAAGGGTTCATCCAAGATCAGTATTGATCCTTCACTTGCCAGTGCTCTAGCTACAAGCACACGTTGCCTCTGACCACCTGAGAGCTCAGGAAAGGGTCGCTCCCAGAGATCTTCCATGTTCACCTGTTGCAGGGCATCCTTTGCTATTGCAATGTCCTTGGACGATGCAAAGCGGGGTGGAAGTTTTTTGAGTAGCCTTCCCATCAAAACGATGTCTTTCACTTTCATAGGAACAGTGAGATCAATCCGGTCTCGTTGTGGGACATATCTCACAATCTTACGAATTTTTCCAGACTTTTTTTGCGAGTCGAGTCCTTGGACCTTGATACTCCCACGGGATGGTTTGATGAGTCCAAGAGATGTTTTCACGAGTGTTGATTTTCCAGATCCGTTTGGACCAATAATAGCCATGAAGCTCGGGGATTTGATTCCAAATGAAACGTTATGGAGCGCTAGTTCACCATTTGGATATCGTACTGCGAGATCGTTTGCTTCAATCAATGGAACTGATTCCATCAGGAGGTTCCTCCCATGAGACTGACATCAACCCTCAGCACCTTCTTTTGTGCACGAAGTTTCTTCAGGAACTCACGGACTTCGTTAGCTTTTCCAGTTACAACCATCACTTCAACACAATTACCCTCACTGGTGTGGTCGTGTATCAATGCTGTCAATGCATCGCCATATTCGTGTTGAACTGCACTGATGGCTTGTCCTTGGCCTTTCTTTGAATACAATGCAGTGAATACTGCAGTAATAGTTCCCTTCACACTCTCTATCGTTCGATGTTCAGATAACAACGTCTGGACGGCATGTCTAACAACATCAGACCTGTTAGAGAATTTACCTTCTTCCTGCAGGAACTCTAATTCTTCGAGATCAGAGTCGGTCATGGATATGGCAACAATGGGCATCATAAACACCTCTAAGGAAACAACCATTACTAACTATTACTAAAATGTTATTAAGGATTTGGCTACATGATGTTTTGAAGGTACTGCATTGAAGCGGAAACTCTATGCCCTCATTCCAATTGCGTTGTTCCTATTACCACTGACCATTAGTTCAGTTGTTCTTGAGGTTCACGCCCAGAATGAGCCAGTGCATTCGATTGCAGCATCAGTCTCCTCTCTAGCGGGAATTGTTGAAGAAGTGGGCGGACCAAAAGTCAGCACTTCAGTCCTGCTCCAACAAGAAACTGAACCTCATGCATTCACTCTCACACCGGAGATTATAGCTACCGCAGATGCCGCAGACTTACTCGTTTTCACCGGACACTTCCATTGGGAGGAGGAGTTAGCCACTCTTACAGCGACTCCTTTCATATCATTCCATGATGATGACGCTTGGGAAAACTATGAGGAGTTTGGTGCAGCATTCTCTCCAATGCCAGGAAGCGAGGAGGGACTGGAGGGAGCGCATGACCACGAGGGCAACCCTCATGCGTTCTGGTTGCTTCCACGAAACGCTCTCGCAGTTGCAAATGCCACAAGAGCCGCTCTGACCACACTCAATGCTACGATGGTCAATGAATGGTCTTCGAACTTCAACTCATTCGCAGATTCAATGAATGACTTTCAAACTACAATTGATGCACTAAATGACATTCATGGCTTCTCAGAGATGCATGCAATAGTCGTTTCTCCAGCAGAGGCATATGTTGCAGAGGCATTCGGGATCATGAGTGATGCAGTCCTGCAGATAGATGATATCACACTGTCCGGTGGCAAGCTATTGGAAGTCCAAGAAGCTATCAGGAATGGAAGTATCGGTCTCATAATAGGTTCAGATGTTGGCCAGTTCCAGAGCGGGGGAGATTTTGCATATCAGCTTCAAGCAGATTATGGAGGAGTTCTCATTTGGTGGAAAACGGTCTTCTTCGCAGAGTCTGAATATTTCTGGATGATGAGCTACAATCTTGGAGCACTTGTATCAGGTCTCGAAGGTCGATCCGGTATTGTGTCAAATGACACAGTCAATGTGGGCTTGCTTGCATTATCAGGTGTTCTTGGGGTCTTGGTTGCTATAGAAACGGTGCTTCTTGTCATGCGTGCAAGAGCAGAGTGATCTTGGTCTATTGATCTACTTTCGTACCGAGTCTCATGTTGTACACAGTGAATTCTAGTTCGGTCAGTTCATCCTGGAGTTTCCTGTATTTCTCATCGAACTCATCCTGACCAACGACCCCAGCCTTCTTGTCAGTAACCAGCTGTTTCAATGCTTTCTGACGCTCCTTGATATTGCTCTTCAATTTCTCCCAATCTTCCTTATTGGAGGTAACAGATTTCTCCCATCTCTTGCTTGCATCAGCGTCCTGGTCCAATTTTTGAACAACATCGTCAAGTGACTTCTTAATCTTCGCCGAATCACTAGATTTCTCTGAATCATCGCCCAACTTTCTCACCGACTATGCGGTGAAGAGACGGATTTTGATAAATACCTTCAGATTACGCTGTCAGACTAACCAAGAATGAGGGTGAGAAATGGAATTAGGGGTAGTAAGAGCAGAGTGCCAACGGTAACTGTTGTTGCAGCTGTTTCAACATCTAAGCCAAATCCGGAAGCGTAGACTACAGCGAAAATTGCGGAAGGCATCAGTGATTCAAGGAGAAGAACCTGAAACGGAATCTGAGAAAGACCAGACACCAAGAGGATTGGGAATGTAATTAGGGGAATAATCAACTGTCTGGCAGCAACGACATTCAATGCTGTGCGGATGTCAGCGAGAGAGAACCTTATTCCGACCCCTAACCCAACAGAGAGTAACGCAAGATAGGTTGCGACTGTTGAGTTGTATGAAAGAACTGATGAAACCAAATCTGGAAGCCCTATGCCCGCTGCGAGCAAGATTAAGGCCAATAAGGCGGCAAGAAAAGGAGGAAACAACAAGGCGTCCCTAGCAACCTTGTTCCATCCAGCATCTTTCTCACTAAACCTAGCCCCCATAACAGAACCAAGGGTTACGAAGAGAATCATCTGAGTGAGAGAGAATAGAACGACAAAAGGTACACCAGAAGGACCTAAGAAAATCAATACGAGTGGGAGTGGAACAAACAAGGCATTGTTGAAAGTAGAACAGATATAGAGAGATCCTCGGGTCTGGATTCTCATCTCACTCTTTCTCAATCTCAGAAAAATCAAGACCGGTCCTAGAATATGAATTAGAACTGCAATAACAAGGAAGACTGGTATCTCGACCAACGAAGAAGGTGCAGACGTAAGAAGTACATAGAATACAAGTAATGGGACTAAGACATTGATGAGAAAAGAATTGAGATGCTTGTTCACTATCTTTCCTTTTCCAGAGAGCCGCGCAACTACGTATCCAAGTAGAATGAACCCATAGAAGAGACCAATCTGAATGGCAAGAGCGTCGACTGTCTGAATGGCAAACACCAGTCTGGAAACTGAGAGTCCTACGAAATAAAGTAACGGTAGAGGACCTCGTGTCACAAATCTGTAATTTCAAGATCTTTGAGAGCTTTCTCTGTGGGTCGTCCTGATTCTCGATTCCACTGACGATACTCGTAGTATTCTTTCAGTTGGACATCGACATCAGGTACAAAGTCATCACTCGTACCCTTTTCATGTGGTCTGAGAAGTGGTTCTGGAAGTTTTTCATCGGCGGTCTTCAGACCACATCCAAGATTGAACAGTCTCTTCATTGTGACTGCTCGCGCACCTAATATCATGATATCTTCAAGTCGGTAGGATGTGCCAATTGCTAAATTCAATAGCTCGATTATTGTTTCTGGTGGAACAATCGCAAAATGACACATTATCACTGAGTCGAAGAACGCACGAAACTCTTGAGCTCTAGCTGCAGTCTTACCCTTTCCTTCATTCTCCAATCGGTCCCCAGCAACGATTCCAAGCTTTCTCACATCAGCTCCCATATCGACACTATACATATCCCCCTCCATATGAGATGCACCCCGAGATGCAATGGTGTATACTGTGGTCATCCCGGAGAATGCGCGAGGGTCATGGTTTGGAATCTCCAGCCCTCTTACATGAAGAACAATATCCTCAGCAGAGTGTTTTCTAGCGACTGCTAGGGAACCTTCAGCCAATAGATTACCTATTCCCTCTCTTTTTGCAATGGCATGAATAGTATCAATGACTCCGTCAGGATCATTCCAAGTGAACCCATATTCTGCCTTTCCTGAATCACTAAGGAGCGTCGCGAAAGCGATTGTACTCCCACAACTGATTGTGTCCATTCCGTACAGATTGCAGAGCCGATTCATGACGGCAATCTTGTTCAAATCAGAAATCATCAAATTAGATCCAAAAGCTGCTAGAGTCTGAAACTCGGGTCCCGCAATTTTATCCAAGTCATACTCAGGTATCGATACTTTTCGACCACAACCAATTGGACAGGAATAGCAAGAGATTTGTCCAGTAAGTATTTTCTCCATCGATTTGGCATTTATGAAATCTATATCATCAAATTCTATCTCCTGGAAATATTTGATAGGAAGATCATTGAACATCATGGCGATATCTATGTACATTGACGTTCCTTGCTCACTGAGCATCGACATTCCCTCACCCAAGATCTTCTTCGATGACAGAGCTAACTCTTTGAATTCAGCAGGCGAGTGTAATGGGACTTTGTGCTTACCACCTACAGCAATAGCCTTGAGATTCTTTGAGCCCATCACTGTACCAAGTCCACATCTACCAGCCACCCGTTCATCATTGACGATACTAGCAAACTTGACAAGATTCTCTCCTGCAGGACCAATACATGCGACCTGCACTTTTCCTAGCTCCTCCTTCAGAGTTTCCTGTGTTTTATCAGTCATTTTGCCCCACAGATTCTCAGCAGAAAGAATACTAGCTTGACCGTTGTCGATATGCAGTGTCACAGGGCTTTCGGCACGACCTTTGATGAGTATCCCGTCAAACCCTGAGAACTTAAGAAAGGCACCAAAGTGTCCTCCGGCGTGAGATTCTCCCCACAAGTTTGTGAGTGGAGACTTTCCACAGATTACGTGGCGTCCAGTAGATGGAGCTTGTGTGCCAACAAGTGGTCCGGTCATAAAGGCCAGTATATTATCAGGACTGAGGGGATCAACAGACGGGTCCATGAGATCATACAGTAATCGTGCCGCGTACCCACTACCACCCAAGAACTTGATAGTTTGAGATTTGTCTGTGTCTAAGGTGTTAGTTTCATTCCTAGTCAGATCCACGGAAAGTATCTGACCCATATATCCCGGCATTGATACACCTCTAGAAATCTCTCATCATTTCCCAGAGGTCCTGCTCATCCTCTACTACATCCTCAGGAAGTTCTACTGGGGTGCCAACTTGTTTGGCCAGCATGTAGATTTTGCAGGCTCGTTCAAGCAGAATGGAGAGGAATAAGGCATCTTTGAGGGTCTTTGCACTACACACAGATCCATGATTAGCAATCAACGCGGCACTCCTCTCAACCATAGCCTCAGCTACATTCGTTCCGAGTTGTTTTGTGCCGGGCATAGCATATTTACTCACCCGTATATCTGAACCGAGTTTTGGTACGATCTCGTCAAGAATTGGAGGCAACGGTTGTTGTAGAATCGCCATGGAGGAGGCATAGATACTGTGAGTATGGACAACTGCTAGTGAGTCATCTCGTGTCCTATAGATTTCCAAATGCATCGGCATCTCTACACTGGGGTTTCGGTGTCCCTCGACCACATCTCCATTGAGGTCAACTACAACGATGTCATTGATTTCCATCTCAACATAATGAACTGAGCTTGGTGAGATTACGACATGGTCTCCAACTCGTAAACTTGCATTTCCAGAGGACCCGATGACCAAATCATTTTCGACCATTTGCAGACATGTGTCAAGCAGTTCCTTCTTTTGTTCCTCATACAATTCTATTCACCTTCATCCCAGATCTCAGACCATCGAGAGTAGTAGCCTTCGTATATTTTGGCACGTTCATCAGGTTCGTAGGTTTTTCTCCATTTTACCATTGTCTTGGATGCTTCCTCAATAGAAGAATAATGACCTGTTCCTACTGCAGCACATATCGCAGCACCAAGAAGACTTCCTTCAGATTGAACAGGAGTATGAACAGGTCTGTTTAGAACATTGGCCAACAGCTGAGGCCATGTTTCAGAACGGCTCAATCCACCAATGGTCTTGATTTTTGTTGGAGCTCTGAAAGTCTCTAGTTGTTCTATATTTCCTCTGATTGCATATGCCACATTCTCAATCACTGCATGGAGGAAATTAGATGAATCTAGGGGAACTACTTGAGGCAAAGCAGGTTGGGGAAAGACCATCTTGGCTTGTTTCACTTTCGTGAATTGATGAACATCCATGACTCTTGGACCGATAGCAATGTAGGTATCGTTACTTCCGGGTAGGACATCTTTGACAATCTCATCTAGTTCATTGTATGTTAGTTGAACACATTGCTCAGGATTTTTTGACCGTTCACATAGAAGATTGACAGCCCACTCTAGATTTGCTCCGGTCATTGTAGCATTGCTTTCAATGATCCATTTCCCCTTGACCATATGACTACCGGTCCAGAATTTCTGGTCAGCTGAACATGTGTACTCGTCGATTGACATTATCACAGGTGATGTGCTTCCTGCAATTGCAGTAATCTCCCCTACTCTTGAATCACTAGCCAAGAGTGCACAATGGGTGTCTGCGCCTCCCAAGACAACCGGGAGTCCACTTGGTAGACCACACTCTTGTGCAGATTCATCCGTAACTGAACCTACTATCTCACAAGATTCGTGAATCTCTGGGAGTATTTTCAGATCTATATCGATAGCAGATGCAACTTCTTTGCTCCATTTGCCTGTTCGAATATCAAGAAAACCGGTCCCTCCAGCAGAAGAGAGGTCAGTGACGTATTCCCCAGTTAGCTTGAAAGTAATCCAATCACAGATTGGGAGAAGATGTGCAGCAGACTCGAAGATCTCTGGTTCTTCTTCCTCAAACCATCTAATCCGTGTGGGAGAGAACATCAAAGGAGGCCAGCATCCTGTTATCTCATGATACTTTTCTCCCAGGGATTCTTCGATGAGGTATTGAGTCATTGCTCCGCGAGCATCCATATTTGGGCCACCATGTAGCTCCCTTCCGTCTTCGTCTAATAGAACGATACCATGACGTTGACTCGTTGTTGCAACCGCTTCTAAATCGGAGGATTTAATCCTCGAGTCCATTGTTGCTCCTGTGACTACACTGCATACATGTTTCCAAAATTCCGAAGGATCAAACTCCTTGGCTATCTCTAGATCAGTGGGAGTCGAATAGCCCCACGTTTTTCTTGACACACTGAGGACTTTGCCTGTCTTGTCAAAGATCATGCATCGAACGCCAGTCGTTCCAGCGTCTATAGCAGCAATCGCCATGATAATTCACCTCTACTCAAGGACCTCAGGATTGAGTATGTGAGTTAGTTCCTCACCTCTGAGAAATGCCTTGATATTAGCTACAATCACTGTTGATTGTCGTAGTATAGTTTCCTTTGTGTTACCTCCCATATGAGGCATGACTGTTACGTTGTCGAGCTCGAGAAACTCATTGTCACTATCAACCGGTTCCATTGAGAACACATCAAGACCTGCACCTGCAATCTTTCCAGTTTTCAGCGCGTCCATCAGGGCATACTCGTCGGTAATCGAAGCCCGTGCGGTGTTGATGAAGATTGCAGTCTCCTTCATCAGTTCAAACTGTTTGGCTCCAAGCATGCCTCTGGTTTCATCCGTTGGTGGACAATGGACTGTCACGACATCAGACTGTTTCAAGAGCTCCTCCAACTCGACGATAGATCCTTCAACTGCATTGACCTTGTTCTGATCCACATATGGATCTGTTATCAGTATGTCAACTTCGAACGCTTGGAGGCGTTTGGCAACCTCATGCCCAATTTGTCCCAGACCTATGATACCCACTGTCCTGCCTTTGAGTTCAAAGCCCGTAAGTTGGTTGTACATTTTCCCAAAATCTTTGAAGTCATCGACAAAGAATTCGCTCTTGAGAAGACGTTCGGCTGTGGTGATATTCCGGGCTTGAGCAAGTATCAGGGCAATAGTCAATTCTGCTACAGAGTTGGTGTTTCTTCCAGGTACGGAGATGACGGGTATCTTCCTAGCGGTAGCTGCTGGAACAGAGATGTTGTTTGGATTACCACGGACTGAACCTATGAGCTTTAAGTCACTGCCTTCAATGACCTCTTCTTTGATCTCATCACCCTCAACTATGACAATATCATATTCGCCGTCTTTGAGAACAGAAAGTAATGAGTCACCAAGGTGGAGCTTTCCAGTTTCGAGCCAGCATCTGTAATCAACCTCTACACCTTCAGACCTCAGTTCTTCTACTGAGTTGGCAGAGAGTGGTGCAGTGATGAGAGCTCGCATTCAGCCAATCCTCCGCCAAGACCATGATATTGTATCGTCCCTTTAAACATTCATTGACATTTTGTGAGTTTGCGGTACAAACTACAGTGTGGTTCAAAGATTGTCCATGTCTTATATTCATTCTATGCATAGTCATTCTCGTGATTTACAATGTCTGAATCAGCTATAACGATTACAAATCTGACAAAACGATTCGATGATATCACAGCTGT
>DXJI01000032.1 GCA_019057595.1 Candidatus Thorarchaeota archaeon | reverse complement strand
GAATTCAAACAAATTGAATCTGTGAACGAACCGGGAACTTTGGAAGGCGGGGATGTAATCCATCTTCCAAACTCACTGATATGCGGTATAACAGAGCGAACGAATCATGATGGAGCTTCCCAGATGGAGCACTGGCTTGAGACCCATGTCCACCGTATCGAAGATCCAAACATCATGCACATCAAGAGTCATCTGACATATCTTGGAAGAGATACAATTGTCTGCAATCCCAGGTATGTTGACCATCCAGTCCTAGACCCTTTCACAAAGATCCCTCTGCCTGCTGAAGAATCACACTCCGCAAACACACTAACGATAGGAGATGTGGTCATCATGTCAGCAAAGCATGATGAGACGGCAAGAATGGTCGGAGAAGCTGGCTTTGATGTGATACAACTCAATATGAGCGAGTTTGAGAAGTGTGATGGTGCATTGACCTGTCTATCCATCATCTTCTAGAAGAATTCAGCGTAAAACTTGTGAACATTGTCCCAATAGATCTTCTGAAGCACTTTCTCAGGTAGGTTGAGACCACATATGAAAGTGCCACCGGAATCAACTGTATCTGAATCTGTGAAGGGCAAAGGTACATTCTCACTGTCTGTTTCGAAGAGAAGTCTCAGTGCAAGATATCTCCCAACATAGTAATCTCTGTCAGGTCCCCATGACACACAATCCGTACCGAAGAGGATCCTGTCTTGATATTTTATGAAGAAATCCCTGGCTTTCTTTGGATCTTTGCTGAGTTCCCTAGACATCCATCTTGCTGAACTTGTATCGATGTTGAAATTGGGATACGTGTCGAACCACCTGGCTAGGTTCTCCAAACGATGTATCTCAGGTTGAGCAGCAAAATGAGCAAGCTGAAGCTTCATCGAGCTGTGTCTTTTGAGCACTCCTTCCAGTTCACTGAGGTCTCTCTCTTTCGGAGTGAAGTACTTTGTATCTGTGTATCTTGCAGCATAGTAGGTGTCAGGATCTGATAGGTGCAGGATAAACGGAATGTCCTCATCTATCATGGCATCGAAGAACCTGGCCATGTCATCATCATCCATTCTCAAGTAGTCAAGTGAAGCGGATGCTCTTCCTCTCATGACCGGTGCTGATTGCATCTTCGCCAAGTGGTAGCCCTCATCTTTCAAGGTTTCAATCTCTTTAATTAGGGGATCAACGCCAGACGCAAAACGCATCGATCCTGAGAAGTATTTTGCATAAATGAAGCGACCTGGAAATTTCTCATCCGCGTACTTCTTTGCCCCAAGGCTGTGACAGATCAGAATGGATTTCTCCACACCAAATTCATTTCCAACTTGTACCAAAGTGTCTAGGGACTCAGTGTCAACTACATGGATGTGTGAATCAAAGATTGGTTCTGAATAGGTCAATTCGGGATACAGTCTCTGCACCTTGATGCAGCTCATGATTTCGTACTGAAAACTCTGCCCATTTAGTACATAGAAATCTTCATCCTACGGACTCAGCCGTGTCCATAGACCCTCTGCAGATTTCTTCGACACCTCTGCAACATGGGTGTCTGAGACCTTCGTCAATAACCTATCCTTTACTACGACTTGACCTTTGACAACGACATCTCTAACATCACGACCACCGAAAGTGTTGATTAGATGCCCTACTACTGACTCGGGTGTCAATGGGGTCGGAACTCTAGAACTGTCCAGAATTACGACATCAGCCTGTTTTCTCTTCTCCAGACTTCCGAGGTCTCTATCGAGATTATAGGCGCGGGCACCCTCAATTGTTGCCATCTTGAAAATCTCATCTGGACCTATGGCACTGGGATTTCCACTTGCCAACCTATGGACTGTCAGCGCACACCTCATGTTCTCAAATGGGTCAAATATCCAGCCATCGTTTCCGAGACCAACAGTGATACCTCTCTCGAGCATTGCAGGAATTGGAGCAACGCCAACAGCATTCAGCATGTTGCTCATAGGATTGTGTGCAACAGATGAACGACGCTTAGCGATGAGCTCGATCTCGTTCTTGTCAACATGGACACAGTGTGCTAGAACGGTGTTTTGTCCTAGGAGACCTAATCGGTCTAAACGTTCTACAGTTCGCTCACCTGAGGTTTCCAAGTTGTGATAGAGATCAACGAGACCCTCAGAAGTATGCACGGTTATCGGGACTTTCAGCTCCTTTGCCTTTTCAACAGCCCTAGTGATTATCTCATCTCCCACAGTGAAGGAGGCATGGATGCTGACCATTCCTGAGATCAGGTCTTCCTTCTCGCATGAGTTAATGAAATCGATGCCTTCTTTGAGACCCCTATTGGCTTCTTCCGGATTGTTCCTCTCAGTCATCTCAAAAGAAAGAATACCTCGAATTCCGACCTCTTTGGTTGCTTTGGCAATAGCTTGGAGGCTTCCTTCAATGGAGTTTGGTCCGGAGTAGGTATCTGCAAACAGTGTCGAACCATTCCTGAGCATGTCCGCACCTGCAGAAAGTGCGCTCGCATATGCATCCTCAATAGTGAGTGCTTCGTCGACAGGCCACCAGACTCTCTGGAGAATCTGTGCAAAGTCTATTGGTGGTTTGATGTTGAGACTCGCGCCACGAAGTAAAATCCCATACAGGTGAGTATGAGCTGTGATGAGTCCAGGAATAATCACCCCTCCAGCAGCATCAATCACAGTGTCTGCAGTGTATGAAGGCTCTCCCTCTCGAATCTCTGCGATCCTTCCTTCGTTGACTCTGATGTATCCGCTAGAGATGATGGTGCCTCTCTTGTCACCAGTCACTATCATTCCGTTCTTGATAAGAAGTTCATCACTCATTGCTAGGACCTGCCAGTGTTCAGAGAACGTCAGTGAACAAGATTAGTCTTTGCCTAGACTAGATATCATGAGAACTTCAAATCTGCATAACTCACAGTACCTTTCTTGGAATGATAGATGATTCCCTGCTTCTCGAGCTCATCAGCAGCTGTATCGAACTCCTCTTTGGTCATCCCCGATTCCTCTGCTTTTGTAAGGAGATCATTTAGCGGAACCTCTTTTCCGACCTTCTCTGACATCCTCTGGAGAAGTAATAGGAACTTACTACTGGGTGGGATAGTCGGATCGAGTAAAAGGTCATATGCATCAGTTTCTGGTTCCTCTACTTCATCCTGTGACTGTTTCTGGGCTCCAAGAAGAGCTGCCATCAAAACTGATTTTTCTTCTCCTTCCACACTTGCAGCATCTTCACCCTCTTCTTTCTTAGAAGAGATATCAGCGAGGGAGAAACCAACTGGTTCTTCTTGTCCAGTCTTCTTTGACACAGATTCTTTCTCTTCCGTGACCCTCTTCATGATCTCATGCATTGGGTCAATCTTCTTCATATCGACTCCTAACCATTCTGCATCGAGATCCTTGTTCGCTTCCGCTGCTCGTAGTAGTTGAGTACGATACTGCTTCTCCAATTTCTTTCTCTGGTCCATGATTGAGGTGTCTGTGCATTTCTCGGTCCCGAGTATTAGAAGTGTCCTCTCGACTCTAGCTCTTACCCGGTCATGAGACTCCTTCACGAGAAAACTTAGTATCTTTGATACTGCTGAGAATTTCGAGTCATGAACATTGAGGTTATCAACCAGAGCTTGCTTCACCTGCCACTTGGAGTCTCCGACTAACTCCATTACGAGTCCAGTGGTGGACATGATTCCTGAATTGGCAACTGCAGTAGCAATCTCAACTCTTTCTTGCCACTTGCTCCCCTTAAGGAAGGTTGCAAGGTTAGAGTACGTTGTCTGGTCTACAATTCCACAGATATAGGGCAACATGTCTCGTCGCTTCTTGGATGCGGTTTCCGAAAGGAGTTTGATGAGACTCTTCTTGGTCTTTTCAGGAAATCTGCTGAGGGCAGGGACTGCACCAAGTGATATGTTGTCAACATCATCTCTGATCTGCTTGGTTACCCAATTCTTACCTGGCGCCCCGAGAGACCTCATCAGACCAAAAACAGCGGGTTGATGTTCCTTTCCCAAGACCTCGAGAGCCTTTATCCAACGTTTCAATTCGCTTGTAGACTCTGGTGCACCAGATTGAGTGAATTTCTCTTGGATTCCTTGGAGAACTTGTTCTCTCTCTGCTGGATTCATTGTCTTCAGTGATGTGAAGACCTCTGGTGTGTATTTTCCAAAGCTGAACTTTCCAGCAACTGTGAAAGCCGCCTGTTTCACGTTCTGGTCTGAGCTCTCAAGCAGGTCCATTGCTTTTGGAAGTAGAGCCCTGCTATTGGAATGAATGGCAAGTCGACCCATGGCATCGTACATCTGTCCTAAGTCTGGTGAGTCGATGTCGTAAGCAATTCGGGCTAGCTCCTTCAACGCTTTCATTTCTAGCGTGGAGACCTTAACAATCCCTTTCTTGCTCATTTCTTCTTCGCCCTCCTCTTCTTTTTGGCAGAGGTCTTTTTCGACTTCTTCTTCTTCGTGGGTTTCTTCTCTTCAATGAAATCGGTTAGGGGTGACTGGACTGCTTTGTCAGCCCTCCGTTTACTGGGCGCTGTCTTCTCCGCTGTTGTTTCAGATACTGATTTACCGTTTAGTGTCACTTGTTCTGTCATCAATGGTTCAGGCATTGCAGAACGTATGTCAATCTCATATTCTACCAAGAAATGGTCATAGGCTTCCAAGAGGGAGGGAATTCGAGGATCCTTCTCGTCGAGTTCAGTTTCCATAATCATCTGTTCTCTGAGAAATTTACTTCCAATTCGAATTTTCTCAAGAGGTGCGAGATCAAGTACTTGCTTTTTCTTCTTGGGTACTTTCTTCATCTTTGGTTTGGCCTTTTTGAAGAGAGCCACTTCGACCTCTTCAACTTCATCGATCAGAAATCCAAACCCATCACGGTTCAATGCTGATGGTACAAGATATCGCGTCTTCTTCTTCTTAATGAGTTCCTCCACAAGCTCAATGCACTTGTTTCTGACACTCCTACGCCCCTCTTTCCAGTTTCTCTCCTTGATTAAGAGGGTGATCAGGTCCGGTGTTGGAGCAGATAGTGCAACACTCAGAGAGAGGATGTCTAAAGCTCCAAAGACTGCATCGCGAATGAGAATAGATCGGAAGAGCGT
>DXJI01000031.1 GCA_019057595.1 Candidatus Thorarchaeota archaeon | reverse complement strand
TAGACTTCCCCATACCTGATAGCAAATTTGAGTCGTACACGCAAGTAATCACTGAATAACTTACGACGATTTTCGCTTTCAGGGATAAAGTACAGATTCAATGGGTCATCCCAGAAAGCATTAACGAGTATTTCGACACCTTTGTCTAAATCAGACATGGTCACTCTTACTAGATCCCCACTCACTTCTTCGTTCACCTCTATTCAACGAAATAGTATATTCATGAGGTGATAATCGTTCCCTTTGTTTTGCCAAATGTGACTTTATTCTTTCTCTAACTAAAGTAGGGAACTAGTGAATTAACGAATCGAATTATTATCCACGAACACGAGTGCCGTGGACTTTCTTGTGCGCCCATTTGAACTGACGGAGCTTTGCTGAGCGGCCGTATCCACAGGCTGCACATGCCTTATGCCTCACGTGATAGGATCTTCTGCCGCATCTTCTGCATCGTATGTGGTGTGGGTTGTTCTTCTTACCCTTTGATGGTGTGCCTTTACCCATTGTTGTACGCTCCTTGTATTATTTTGGCGGAGGGGAAACGAGAACGACATTGTCGCCTCTCACTATCACGGTCTTGACCACTTCGATGATCTGCTCATCTGTTTCAGGATTGACTGAGATTTCCTCAGCGTCCTCAAGGATGAGGTTCAGGTGTTGGTCGTATCCTCGCAGTTTTCCCTTGATCTTCTTTCTGCCTTTCAACTCAACCAATACTTGGTCTCCAATCGAGCTCTGGAGAAGTTCCATAGGTCTACCTGCGTTCATAATATCACCAACAGAATGCGTCATGTGGCCGATGGTCACTCGACGTTCGCGATAGTCTTTGGACTTGGCTTAAAAACATGACGATGAAGCCAGTAGGGTTGATTGCTTCTACGCGTCGTAGTCTTCAAAAGGGTGACTTCTTCAATCATACATGATGCCAAAGATAGAACGAATCAAGAAACGCCATCTGTTGAAGAAGCGTGAAAAGAGGGACGAGATAGCTCGGATCGAGAACGAGATAGGCGCTCCAATAGAGAGACTGGATGCGAAGACCCAGCTCGAGGGTGGAGTCCTAGATGATGGCTCACGGATCCTGCTTCTTGAAGGAGAGATCATATTCTTCGAACATGAGGGAAGGATGTTTCCAGCTCTCAGAGCCCTCCTCGATGGTCTCATCGATGTTCCCAAGATCACAGTTGATATGGGTGCAGTGCGTTTCGTAGTGAATGGGGCTGACATCATGCGTCCTGGAATCACAGAGATAGACGACCGTGTCAAAGAGAATGGAATCGTTGTGATAGTCGATGAGAATCACGGAAAAGCCTTGGCCGTGGGAGTTTCCAAAATGTCTGCTGAAACTCTACGGGCTGCAAGTGGTGGAAAAGTCATCAAGTCAATACATCACATCAATGACGACCTCTGGGTCTTTGGGAAGTCTTAGTCGTCCTCGTCATCATCAAGTTTTGCTCTGACATGTGACAGAGCAGCCTTGTAGACCTCTTTGGCAAAGTCTGACTCAAGCCCAGAGTTCTTTGCAAACCGGTCTCTTGCATATCCTTCTTTGCTTGCACCGAGATCCTTCTTGACGACATCAGAGATTGACTCATACCCGTGCTCAAACAGGATTCGCGATTTTTCTCGTGAGAGGCCACTGGAGGGAGATGCATCACCAGGCAGTAGCTGCAGTTCTAGTAGGTCCGTAGCAGCAAGGTCCTTGCGAACTCCGTACATCAGTTGTCTGCTGAGAACAGTCATTCGATTGGAGAGCTTTTTCCTTTTTGTGGCTGCCAGGAACTGTCCCAGATTATCAGCACTACTACTACAGATTCCAAGGAGTGAATTGAGGTCTCCCTCATCCAAGCTGATTCCTCTTGCCATCTCTGCCGCCTCTTTCACGATAGTTGAGACATCCTGCTCATCCAACCATCTCTCGAGGACTGCTGTCTTGACAGCCTGTCGTTCAGGGACCCTTTGAAGATACCACTCTTCCGGTGGGTCTAGATTCATTATATCCAGCTCCATCTTTGAGGGTACAAACGATCTTGGTCTCATGTTCTGAGCCATTCTGCATTCAAGTAGCAGAGCTATGAGCTTAGACTCATCTGTATCCTCCTTTAGCTTGGATAGAGGACCACATACCTGGACATAGTCAATTACTTCGATGTTTGCTAGTATAGCACTTCGTGCATCCTTTGAGAGTTTGTGCCCTTTCTCGAATATCTTCTTCTTCACCAACCACTTGAACAGTGAACTGAAGAAGTGTTTCATTCCCGAGGAGTAATCACTGTCCACTGAACCCCTTAGAGTGCTCCTCACAAAATCAAGAAACTTCTTTTCCAAGACCTCTTGTTTGAACACCCTTCCATTGACAGTGTCCCTTGTCAGAATACTGATTGCAAGGTCTGGAGTCAATACTCCTGGTTTGAGTGATTCAATCGGTCGGTGAAGGAGTTTCTCGGTCATATCACCTACGGGCACTTCAAATCCGAGATACACTCTCCCACCACGTTGGGCCAATGAATACTCTCCTATTCTGCCTGCGACCTGGAGATATCTTGAACGAGCCTGGAGGTAGTACATGCCACGATCAAAGAGTATCATAACACAATCGAAGGGGAAGCTGATTCCGGAGGTTATTCCAGTGGTTGAAACCACCGTTCTGACATTCCTTCTTCTGATCTCATGTTCCAACCTCTCTCTCACTCCGGCGTCCAACCCTGAATGATGAAATGCAACACCATGCTTCAGTGTGTTAGATAGTCTGATGCTCAACGGGAGGACTTCACCAGATCCCACTACACGCTCAGCTAAGTCTAGGTCTTCAGTTCTTGGATGATTTTTAGCCAGCCATCTTGCTACACCTAGGGCTCGATACCTGGAACTCGCAACTATCAGAATAGATTTGTTCTCATAGTCACCGAGGTGGTCAATCACGACATCTATGATGTCTTCTTGTGATGAACTGGCTCGTTGAGTGCCGTCGCTGCTAACAATCTCAAACTGGTCGTCGACCTTACTCACAATGAACTCGTCTGGCACTAACCGAACTTCTGGTCTGAAGACCTTTGCATCAAGCCACTCTGTCACTTCTTCTGTTTCACCAAAACGGGAGGACAGTGTGACAACCTGGCACATCTGTTTCAGAAGTGTGATCACGGTATCTAGTTTGGTACTTCTGTCGCCTCCGAGACTCTGGGGAGTTACCGCCATGACAGAGTCAAGTTCAGTGAGTTCATCAATCACTGCGAGTCCCAATTCTTCTGTCCACTTCTTCTTCTGGAGAAGAGCTGTTGTGAACAACTCGTACATTGCAATGACAAGGTCGCCACCCTCGAGTTCTGCATCTGTTGCTATGCTAGGACTATCATGACGCACAACCGAGTATCCTAACTCCTCGAAGAGAGTCCCGTACTCTTCCACAATCTGTCTGCTCAGGGAGGTATACGGACTGAGATACAGGCATCGAATTCCCTTCTGCAGTCGTAGAAGGATGACAATCATTGCCAGAAAGGTCTTTCCAGAACCAGGTGGCATCTGGATCACTAGATTTCCATCAACATCTCCTATCTCATTGATGAACTTCTTCTGAGCTGGGAGAAGACTCACGAAGTTCTTGTGTTTGAGCAGTATCTTGGCTGCACCCTGAACATCTGTGCCCGTTCCAATTGGTCCGCTCAGTCTTCCTATCGCTGCTAGGGCAAGCCTTCCCTCATGTGTGATCATGAATCCTCGTTGTTTTCTCCCCTTATCCCCAGTCGATGTTACGAATCCCGAACGGACCAGTTTGTTCATGGTTTCGTAGATTGTTCCTCCCGACATCAGGCTCTGACGCAATTTGTCGAACTCAGCCTGGTCCTGCGATTTCTCAGTAGACGTTGTCACATCGGGTTTGGTGACTCCCTCAAGTGCGAGCATCCCTTCAACAATCCCCTCCCAACCCAGGGTAGGAACTATTTCCCCTGTCTGGGGACTCAATACTTGTAGGATCTCCATAGCATGACGGTTGCTGAGGGCTTTCAACTGCTCTCTCAATTTTGAGAGGTCTTCATTCTCCTTCCTCCGTGCAGACATCGCAATCTATCAGAGTCTAGTTGGCGTGTGTGATAAAGTTTGGCTCCGTGGTATAATACTCGCTCTTTTCTTGTTATAGCGAGTTCATTACTTTGAGCTGAGGTGTTCAAAGTGAGGTCTCTATTTAGACGAAATCGAGAAAATGAATCATCCGAGGAATCGACAGTTCAGAGAACACTCCCAAGTCTTGGTATATTCTCCCCCTCCAAAGATGCGAAACCAGAACGACTCCTCGGTCATGACATCAAGAGGCTTGCAGAACTGGAGCAAATATTCATCAAATCAAAGAAACTTGAATCACTTGCTGACGTACCTTATATTGTAAATGAGATTCGTGATGGTAACATCGTACTTCTAGACATCTCAAGACTCAATGATGGGAATGATCAGACCCATCTTGAACTCCGGCGGATAATTGAACGGATTCGTGGTGAGACCAGGGGCTACATGGCAGATATTGCACTGGTCAACGATAGCTGTATGATTGTGACCCCGTCATTCGTTAGTTTCTGAAACTATC
Source organism: Candidatus Thorarchaeota archaeon (assembly GCA_019057595.1). The sequence continues at coordinate 14,052 of DXJI01000031.1, read as the reverse complement.
TCAGCTTCACGGTTTCTGTGACCATGGGTGCTCTTGTTTCTATATTCAGTGCCTTGTGTATAGTGGATGCTAGACCGATTGTCTTGCTTGCCTCTCCGTGTGCAACTAGAATTCGTTCGGGAACTGGATTCACTCTCTTCACGAAGTTCAGGATCTGTTTTCTGTCAGAGTGGCCAGAGAAGCCCTCTACAGTAGTGACTTCTATATTCACTGGGACTACAGTGGTCTTTCCTTCGCGATTCCTCATGGTGATCTCTTTCCATCCCTTCTGGATGCGTCTACCAAGTGTTCCTTCACCCTGATAGCTCACAAAGCAAAGCAGGTTTTTATCATCTGGAGCCAAGAGTCTGAAGTAGTCTACACTAGGACCACCAGCCAGCATGCCTGATGTGGCCATTATGATACATGGCCCTGCCTCAATAATCTCCTCTCTCTGGTCAGGGTTGTCCACCTGGACGAAAATCTCAGAGAGGAATGGGTTCACTCCTTGGTGGAATATCATCTCGCGAATCTTCTTACTGAGTGCCTCTGGGTGAGTTGTATGGATTGCTGTGGCCTGTGCAATCATTCCCTCGATGTACACTGGGACCTTTGGTATCCTTCCTTTTGCTGCTAAGTCTTCTATGACCAGCATGATCTCTTGGGCTCTTCCTACCGCGAGGACCGGAATCAGGATTTTTCCTCCCCGTTCTAGGGTACGTTTGAGGAGTGTGGCGAATTTTCTTTCCACTTCCTGTCTGGGTGGCATCTTGTCAGTTGGATGCCCATAGGTACTCTCGATGATGAGGGTTTCAAGTCTTGGAAATGTGAATGTTGCAGGTTCTAACAGTCTAGTCCTTCCAAACTTGAAATCCCCGGTGTATGCCATGTTGTACTGACCATCTCCGATGTGAAAGTGAACTATGGCCGAACCGAGGATGTGACCTGCATTGTGAAGTGTGAGTCTGACATCAGGTGCGATGTCCGTCACCTCTCCGTAGTTGAGAGGAATTGTGTGTAAAATTGCCTCCTTGACGTCTCGGTCACGGTACGGTCTCAGCTTGCCCTCTCTCTCAGCCACTTCTAGGTAGTCCAGTTGTAGGAGAGTTGCAAGATTCAAGGTGGGATGGGTCATATAGACCGGTCCACGATACCCGTACTTGAAGAGGAATGGCACCATGCCGCAATGGTCAAGGTGTGCATGTGTGATAACGACCGCATCCAGATTATCAACACTGAACTCGGGCATGTCTAGTCGTGGGAACGCCTTGCTGGGTGTCCCTACATTGACACCGCATTCTATCAGTACACTACTTTCTGAAGTCTGCAAAAACATGCACTGTCTTCCGACCTCTCGAAATCCTCCCATAGCAGTGAGTCTTATCCATCCGTTGTTCACAAGCTGACGACGATGGATCCTTCTTCCAATCTCACGGAACGACTTGTTTCGAGTGGCTGCCTCTGACTGAATGATATATCGGATCTGTTTGATGAGTTTGCTTTCGATTGGTGGAGTTCGCATTACATTAGGTCGCCAGAATGTCTGTCTTGTGATTTCTCTGAGTGTTGTACCACTGCGACCGATTACCAATCCTGGTTTCTGTGCCTCAATGATCACTTCGCCCCTTGAGATGTCAAAGTCAATAGAGGTTATCTCTGCCTCTTTTGGAACTAGCTCACGGACTGCGTTCTCGGTTTCCTCATGGGTCAATCTGACTTCAGGTGATGATCTGACAACAATGCGCTTTCTCATCTTTCGTGCTAGTGCTTTGATCTTGTCACCATCATCAATGAGAATCTTTGGTGCCTTTGAGTAGATTGCAATCTCTGGCCCTTCATACTCGACTGAGCTTATTGCGGCTGACCGAGGTAATGATTTCTTTATTACCTCTCTGATATCGTATTCTTCTTGTCCATTATTATTGGGCTTCATATATGGTCACAATCCTAGGCTACCAATGCCCTATGTTGTTTAATGGTCGGTCCATACACTCCTAATGCTGGACAGACCTTCAGCGAGATTATCTCGCTAGGTGTTCAACAAATTCAGTCACTACTGACCTTTCCAAATCTTCATGATGGTTTCTTTATCGACTTCTTGGTATCCATCTTTGTCAATCACACTACACAAAATCGAGTTTCCTGTTGCTGCATCTCTCTCGATAGCAGCAGCAATCGCTCGTATAGCGAGCTCGATTGCTTTCTTCTTTGTAAGGTCATCTTTGTATCCATCTTCTAGGACACCCAGTGCGACTGGAGAACCAGACCCATTGGATGTGAATTTGTCCGGAATAACTGAACCTACAAAGTCTGTGTAAAAGACCTGTGGACCCTCATCGTCGAAACCACCGACTAGAGATCCAAGCATGTAGAGTCCTCTACCTTGGAACATGATATTGCTCAGAAGACGTGTTAGGGCTTTGACACGAATTGGTCGACCTCTCTGAATCTCGAAGAGCTTGGCCTCGGCTCTCAATAGATCCATGATTGACTGTGCATCTGCAACAGATCCTGCGATTGTTGCTCCAATCCGATCTGTGATTTTGTAGATCTTCTTGGCTGTCTTGCTTGCAATCAAATAACCCATAGTGGCTCTCTGGTCGCTGGCAAGTATTACGCAGTCTTTGGCAATAAGACCAACAGTGGTTGTCCCCGTCTTCAATTCGGCCGGGAGTTGTGAATTATGTTCCATGTCAATTAACTCCGTATAGGAGATGAAATCTAGAGAACTAGTGACAGGCTCTCGTCTTTTTTTGGCATTTTAAGGTTTTCTCAGTGACCATTGACATAGGGGAGTAAACTATCCGGTTACATTCTCGGGTGGTGGAGGTCGTTTGAATGAGGTTACCATCTTGACCTCTTTGATATCTTCCAAAGCCTTGAGTATATCTTGCGCGATACCATACTCCGCATACTGAATGTTCTCGATGAATTTTGTTTCCTCAGCTAGTTCAAGTGTAACTATCTTCTTCTTCATCGTGACAGTATATCGGTCTTCAGGAATTCCTGGAAGACGTCGACGAAGAACTGCTTTGAGCTTCTCAGCCTTGTCTGAAACTATCTCTCTGATTATGACATCATATACAAGTGTCTTGCCAGCAAATGGACTATTGAAATCGACTCTGACCGATCGACCGAAGTCTGTAGTGACGACCCCTCGTTCCTTTCCGAACTCGATTTTTTCTCCTACGTATCCTTTTACGCCCTGTTTTGCAAGTTTTACCTTAGCTATCTTCTTGATCTTAGCTGGGTCTCTTACTCCAGCTCCTCTCTCAGGAGGGACCTCAATGGTCTTTGCTTCTCCAACCTTCAAACCAACGAGTTCTTCTTCCACTGCTGCAAGAAGCCAGTTCCAACCAACCACTACCAAAGCTGGTTCGTATCGGTCATTCTCTTTGAACAGACCTTCCTCCTTTGCCACTTGTAGATGAGAAGTGTCGAAAATGATTCCATCTTTCTTCGTGCTTGCAGTAAAGTCGAGATAGACCATACTCTTCTCCTTAACTACTGTTTCAACTTTAGGAGATGCCTTGGTTGTCTTCTTATCTTTAGTTTTCTTGGCCGCGAGTTTCTTCTTAGCGGCTGGTTTCTTCTTTGGTTTGGTCGCTTTCTTCTTAGACATGTCTGGTTCCCTCGCTGAGACTCCAAGAACGCATCTTGTCGCCGTTTGGCTTCATAAAATGGTTTCCCTACGGTCTTTCTTTGAACGTTCCTCTCAGTACTTGTATCTTTTCAAAGAACATAGGTTCCTCTGAAACCATCTCGACGACGAAACCACACTCTTCCATAGTCTTCCAAATAGATTCACTGTCTGCAAGTGTGGAAACAACCACATACACTCTTCCGTCCTCTTTCAGGTGATTTGCTACTTGAGGAATGAACCTCTGAGTCACTTCAGCCCCAGTGTGCCCACCGATGAGAGCATGGTCCAAGCCAGTTGACATGTCATCTTTGGGGAGGTATGGGGGATTGAATACAACTACGGTAAATTTCGCAGATGAGTTGAATGAAGTCAGAAGGTCTGACTGAAAGACAGCACATTTCTGATCAAGTCCGTTCCTCTTCAGGTTCTCTCTTGTATTGCGAACTGCTTCTAGGGAAACATCTACACCAACTGCAGTTTGTGCGTTTTCGGCTCCTTTCAGCGTTACCAAACCTGCTCCACATCCCACCTCAAGAAAGTCATCATCTGACGCAACATGAATCGAGTCTAGGAGGAGATAACTATCTCCAGATGGAGGATACACATCTGGAAAGACTGTGAAGTTCTGATGGTCGACCACAGTTCTCACACTCTTGGATCAATGATGAGACCGTCTGTTATCATCTCTAGTAGAACATCAGCGATGCGAATCAATGTGTCTCGGTCCAAAGAACGAAGTTTCTCACCGCCCTCCAGATATTCTTCAGCCCGTTTCAGGACCTCCTGTGACAGCTGCTTGTCGTGTCCGAGGTTTCGAAACCAAATCTGTAATGCTCTCCGGATGTTCTTGTTCGGATATGGATAGATTCCTCTAATCATCCAGTGGAATATCGTGGCATCCTCTGCATATTGGCCCTCTTTCCGCGGAGTGATTTTCGCAACCGTGGAGTCCACAGCAGGTACTGGATAGAACATATCTGCTGACACATCCATCAACAGCTCGACGTCAGCATGATACTGTACATTTACAGTCAATCGCGAGTACTCGGAGGTTCCTGGCTCAGCGACCATCCGAGACGCGAACTCCTTCTGATACATCAGGACCGCTGTTTCAAACTTGAGTTCTTTCAGGAGTCGAAATGTGACCTCTGAAGAGATGCTGTAGGGAAGGTTAGCAACTACCTTGTTAACTTCAGGGAGTTCGACCTTCATAGCATCACCCTCGATGACATTCACATTGTTGTATCCCTTAGCAGCATCTTGCAGAGCCTTCACAAGACCCGGCTCCACCTCGACGACGTGGACCTCTCCTGCCTCAGCAGCAATCCAGCGAGTCAACATTCCCAGACCTCCACCAATCTCTAGAACACAGTCTTGAGAAGAAACCTGCGCCAGCTTGACGATATCTCTTGCAATGCTGTTGCTATTGAGAAAACTCTGTCCGAACTTTTTGCTAGGTCTCACCTTGTACCTCTTCAGAAGCAAACGAATCTCGTCTGACAGAGATATCACCTGTCTATCGTCTTGGTGGACGGTCACGGTAATCGCGTTCGTTCTCTTCACGTTTTGGTGGTCGTACGAACAACCAACGCTTGACATCTTCCCTCAGCTCATCAATTATTCTGGCTGTGATGACTTTCTTGGGATTCTGCAGTTTTGTACGGGCTGCTATGTCCTCGAAGTTCTTGAATGGTTCTCGTTTTCGCTCTTCAAGGATTGCCCACATGAGCGTCTGACCAATCCCTGGAAGAAGTTGTAGGGAGTGCATCCTAGTGGTGATTGGACTGGCCTCGTTGAAGAACTGAACATACTTGTATTCGTATTTTGTCACAATAATTTCGACAACGAGTGCGAGCTCTGCAACACTCTCTGGAACGAGGTCCTCGTAGAAAATCCTTCTCCTAACATGATCTATCTTACTTGGCGTATCGCGAGTGATAGGTAATCGTTCCTGAGGATGTGGTTTGACCCCACTCTGAGGAACCATCTCGAGCAATGTAAAATGAGTTTCTCCAATACCTTGAGCTACAGTGTCGCCACGGGGACGAGAATCACGGAGGTATTCTTTTGGCGGGACGATTGACAGGATATAGGCGTGTGTCTCAAATGTCCTGTTTTGGGGTCCTTCCATTGGTATACACTCCTTTCGCTATTGGGATACATTGTGTAACTGATTTACTTGAGGTGATAAAAACTAATCGGACTCAGAGACCTTCTGCGCCATTGTAAAACCTGAGATACCTATGACCTGTTCTTGATAATTAGGTCAACGATCTCGATTAACTGTTCATCTGTGAGGTTTGTTGAGCGGGATGAGAGAATTGATTTGAGCTCCTCAATGGTCGTGGGAGCAATGTTCACTATCTGCACAGCCTGCGACCGATTCAAATCATAGCTCTTGAGGATCTTCTCAACAACCTTCACAGAAACTGCAGGTGCCATCCGAGAAAAAGAACCTGCATGTTCTAGAGTGATTGATTGCTGGAATGAGAGCTCTCCTTCCTTTCCCCTCTGGGCAAGTAACTTCTTGACCTGCGGAAGGGTTACCTCTTCCTCACTGATAATCTCTTTAGGCATATCTTTCCACTCACCCTCTACTAGGTCGGAGATGCTCGCGTCTGATTATGAGTGTCTTTGTAGCTTTTCCAAGACCTACATCGACCACAATCGCTCGCCCTCTCAAGGCAGTGACCACACCAGTTTTACCCTGATATCTGCGATGTGGCATACCTTTGTGAAAACCCGAATCGATGACAATATCGACACGCATTCCTTCCTCATAGTCAATCAATACCTTACTTGGTGAGCTGAGGCCGCGCTGGCGTACTCTTTTGCTCATCAGGCTGCGTGTTCGGGCCCTGAACCCATGACTCTTCTTGACCATGGTTATCACTCGTGATATATTCAATCTCGAAATGTGTGAATACAGTCAAACCCACACCCGAGTTCCAGCAAGACCTCTTAGGTCAACACTTAAGGATTTCGCAAGAGCATCCGATTTTTTGATTGTCAGGAACCATCTCCGTAGATCGCTGTCACATTCAGTTCCTTACAGACACAGTCAATACCCAACACACTTGCGACGGAGGGAACAGTTCGACCTTCGTCTCCCGAAATGAGTTCCTTCACATAGGTCCCACCCTGTACTTTGAAGAAGGCCTCTATCGTCTTGGTTGATTTCTTCTTCAGGCGGATTTCGTGAATTAGTTTCTCTCTCACGAGGTCACTGCGACGATGTGATACTCGCACAGGTGTTCTCTGTTCAATCTTGATCCCTGAGAACTCCCCCTCAGTTCTTTGCAGGTCTGTCTTCTCAACAACATCCGAAGTTTCTATGATTGCTGCATACTCCTTTATGTTCGTGGAGGCATCTTCCTTCAACTTCTGAGACCGTTCACGGTTTGTCATCTGAAGTTCTTGGACTTGGATACGCTTCTTAGCTTCCTTGTTGATACTCTTCATCAATGATTTTAGGTCAGGATTCCTTATTTTAGGCTCAGAGACCTCGACAACGAAGGGTCTCCCATCTCCCAGCATGAGAACATCCACATCCTCTCTTCCAGCTCCATGAAACTTGAACCTCGTACCCCCGGTCAACCTCTGAGCTACTAATCCGACATACTCCGAGATTGAATCAGGATACCTTCTTCCCGTGCCCCCACATTCATCACAGCCTTTTCCCCTACAAGCGTTACAGTCCCATCTACTCTGTGGAATTCCTCTCTTGAGCTTGCGATATCTTCCATAGATGAAAATCGGATTGATCTGCAACTGGATTCTGTCTCTGACAATGTCATATAGAAACACAAGGTGGGGTTTCTCGAAGTTCACCTCTTTTCCAAGTAAAGTGTAAATCTGCTTCCCGAGCTCTCGACTGAAATCAGACTTCAATGCTTCCGCGTGGAGGAGCGAGTGCTCAGCTCTGAGCTCGTCTTGTCTTTCATCAAGAATAGGTACTGATATAGTTCCGACCAGAAACGTTTCAAACTCGATATCTTTGGTCAGTTCCAACGCCCTCTTGGCAATTGACTCCACGTTGTCAAAGATTGACTGTCCATCAACAGAACAGAGATGACACTGGCTCTCCTGATCGAACTCGATAGAGTTCTTCTCAGCAATTGCTTGAGCTGGTGCAAACATGCCCTTACCCGCCAGAAGACTGATTGTGTCCTTTCCCTCTCCTCCTGATTTCAGTTCATCATCCGCGTTCATCGAGAGAATCAGTTTCAGGGAGCGCCCTCTGTCCTCGTTCGATGTATTTGTGCTAAGCCACGCAAACTGACGACCCAGACACCTGTCACAGAGTGGATGCTTCTCAAGCATTCTCACTGTAGTATCAAGCACTCTGCTCTTAGTAGGCGCCGTCATGTCTTTTCCCTTTTAATTCGTGATTCTATTCGTTCATAAAGCTAAAGGAATGGATTGATGTATCTCACAGCCTTCAGACCTACCAACACCATCCTTGGGTCAGAGATTAGCCTTCTGATTACTCGACCTTGCATGTCCATATCACCCTCTTTCCTCACGATACTCAGTAATCCCAATTCATGAGCATCCTTGATTATCGAATCAAGGCCCTTGTCTGAGAGTGACGAGAGGGCTTTTTGAGCCAGGTTCATGGTTTCGAGCTCCCTATGAAACAGACTCTTGCACCGACTATCATATTTTGAGAGTGATTTTCTTGACACATCTTCTTGTTGTAGAGCATGATTCACCACAGATCCTGCCTCAAGAGCAGCCAGCCCTCCCATGATCACGCCTCCTCCAGTAGTAGCCTTCACCATTCCTGCAGCATCCCCGACAACAACCACACCATCTGCCGACAGCTTTGAGATTGGTTTGCCTACGAGGACAGTGCCTCCCATGCCTCGTTCTATTTCTGCACCCTTGAGGCGTTTACTGATGATTGGATGGTTCTTCACTGCTGCATCAAGTCGGATTTTTGATCTGTTCTTAGATGCCAAACCAACTCTTGCCCTTCTCTCCCCAAGTGGGATGATCCACGCAAAGAATCCTGGAGCAAGTCGTCGTCCATAGAACATCTCAACAAGGTCCTCCTCCACATCAACTCCCTTGACCTCATATTGATACGCTGGATACCTACTGCCCTTTGAGATAGTGGTTAGCCCCACCATCCTTGTGAGTATTGATGGTGCTCCCTCAGCAATGACTGTTATAGGAACTTGATACTCCTTGTCTTTGGTCTGGACAGTGCGCAGATTCTCTCTTTGTCCACCAATCTCAGAGACCCTAAAGCCCGTGACTATCTCTGCTCCTTTGTTTGAAGCTTCTCGAGCTAGCCACGAGTCGAACCTTCTTCTATCTATGACAAATGCCTCTCGTTGACCCCTCTCCACAAGAATCGAATGACCTGATGGGGCATGAATGCGCGCCCCTGAAACTGTGTTCTGTATGACATCATCTGGAGGTTTGAGACCGAGAGACTTCAGGCCTGAGGAACTTAGGAGACCCGCACAGTGGTCTGGTTTTCCTATCTCAGGATGTTCCTCAAGCACCAGTACTTGATGACCACTCTCTGCTATCTTTGATGCTGCCAATAGTCCTGCTGGACCACCGCCCACAACGATAGCATCTTGACTCAATTAAACACCCAGATAGTCGTGCTTTGACCATGTTTTTAACTCTCTCCTAAAGATGAACCATCGAGTTCAAGTCATTGAGGTCATCCTTTTGACATCCCGAACATTCACCTTCAAGCAGGTCATTGCTGTCAGAACAGACCTGAACATGAGCAGAGGAAAGATTGCTGTTCAGGTAGCTCATGGGTCCGTATCGGCCGCAGAACAGGCCAGAGTCAACAAACAAGCAATATGGAGAGCCTGGTTGCGAGAGGGCCAGAAGAAAGTGGCAGTCAAGGTCACATCTGAAGAGGAGTTGTTGGAACTCCGTCGTATGGCAGTCAATCATAGCTTGCCACATGCTTTGATTCGAGATGCTGGGATGACTGAACTTCCCCCTGGGACCCTCACAGTGATAGGAATTGGTCCTGCGAAAACAGATGTAATTGATGAAGTGACTGGCGAACTCAAGTTGCTCTGAGGAATCGCAATGAGAGAGGCACATCCCATTGAACAAACACTAGGGATGGAACTCTATTCAACAGATTCATCGGGAATCGGTGGAAAACTGAAGGAACGATTTGAGGACTTTGTTGTTCAAGAGATAACCCCCGATAAGAAAACCCTCTCGATAGATGATTGGCCTGCACCAGGTCATTCCCATTCCATCGATGGTGAGAGGTCTCGCTTTCTCACCTTCACTGTTCAGAAGATGGGACTCGCAACAATGGACGTGGCAACCATCTTGGCTGCATCACTCAAGGTTTCACGTAACTACGTCACCTATGCAGGTCTCAAGGACAAGCGAGCAGTCACTGTACAAACCATGAGTGTTCCTGGTAAAGCTGCTGAAAATCTTCCTTCTCTCGAGCTCTCACGAATTGCGGTCCGAAACATTCGCTACACTCGTCAACCAATTCATATTGGCGATCTTTGGGGAAACCGTTTCACGATTCTCTTGAAGGGTATTACTGAGGACGCCGATGCTGCACTAGAAACGGCAGAGCAGATAAGAAAAACACCTCTTCTGAACTATTTCGGAGTGCAGCGGTTTGGTATAACACGACCGTACACACATCTAGTTGGTAAGGCACTTGTCCAGAGAGATTTCGAGAATGCTGTTCGTATTATGCTGTCCACGACGAGTGAATATGAGTCAGAAGATCTTACTGACATTCGGAAACAGCTATCAGAGGATATGACGCCGACAGAGAATATCATTGAGGCATTTCCAAAAGAGCTATCCTACGAGAAGGATGTGATGAAGCATCTCATGAAGAGTCCTGGTGACTTCGAGAAAGCGGTCATGAGGATACCTCCCAGAGTCCTCACGCTTCAGGTCCACGCATTCCAGTCCTATATATTCAATCGGATGATCAGTGAACGAGCAAGACTTGGGATGTCTATTGACAGACCTCAGGTTGGTGATTTTCTCATCAAGCTCGACGAAACTCATTCAGGAAGGGACTCGTGGGTCTTTGTAACCGAATCCACCTTGGATGAGAGAGAGCAACAGGTTACTTCTGGGGAGTATGGACTTGCAGCTCCAGTGCCAGGGTATTCTACTAGGCTGCCCCCGTCGAAACAGACCGAACTCGTGAAACAGGCACTCAAGAATGAGAATGTTCAACTTCGAGAGTTCCGGAACTCAAGAATAAGGGCTTTGGACGCTCCGGGAGGTCTGCATCTCACTTCTATCGTCATGACCGACCTCAAATCTTCTCACTCAGATGAAGGCCTCCAAGTGAAGTTCAGTCTGCGAAAGGGCTCATATGCGACCTTGGTCATGCGTGAGATTATGAAGAACCACCCGATTAACAGGGTCTAGTATCTCCGCTTTCCCAACTCTTCCATTTTTTGGTCAAACTCGTCAGGGGTTTCATCTTCTTTCTCAGTTTTTATCCCGTCCTCTTGGTACTCGAAGAGAACTGATTCTCCCATTGCTGCAGACACAATCATACGGAGTTCGTTGGTATTATAGGATATTCTCTCCCTATCCGAAGCATGGAGCATCACGATACTCTCCTTGGAACCATCTGGAAGATAAAGACTGTTAACTCCTACCTCATTTGCAGGGTGAATGAACTCCCGAACGATTCTGCGAAGCTTGACAGGCCCCTCAACAATTATCGGCTCACCAAAATGCTCTGTGAACTCGTTGACAAGAACCTCTTCTGCCAGAATTAGTTCTTTACCTCTTTTCTTCACAACGAGGACTACTTTGTCTCCGACCCTTGCTGCCTTCAGAAGTGTCAGGTCTTCAAGACTTGGATAGTCCTTATCTCTCTCCAACAGCCATTTACTGACCTCAATGTCAAAGTGTTTGAGTTCTCCTCTATCAAGTCTTGCCTGACAATTTGTACATAGCATATCCGATTCCAGATCGAAGTTACAGACAGGTAGTCGCATCTTTTTTCCTCGCCAAATTCGAAGGCTCAGTTGGGACAGCGCTTCGGGCGAGGACACATAGACAAAGACTACTTGGACAATGTTATGTCAATCGTTGATACGTTCAAGTCACTACCCTTGTCCGTCTGGACAGTGGTAGTATCGATTTCTATGCTCTTCACTGTGAGGTCGGAAATGAACCTGTGACGCGTAATCTCTGCAACATCAACAGCTCTGCTGATTAGCCTGCCCCGGGCTTTGATGACCACTTCGTGTGCGCCCTTGTTAAACAAGGTTACACAGGCCAGGACGTAGGACATGACATTCTTATTGCCCACTAAGATGCAATCCATGAGGTCCCGGGTCTTGTCCGGTTCGGCTTTTTTGATGCTCGACTTACTGTCGGTATTTTCCTCTGTCAACCGAAGTCTCTCCGCCTACTACTGTTGCCAATCATAGACCAGAATAGGTACCGGTCTGATATAGATTTCGTTTCTATTTACAGGTTGTAATCTTGGTATATCCACAATTTAGTGAAATCGCAGACTCATGGTGTATTGCCAAACCTTTTTCTTGACTTGGTATTGGCACAGCGCGGGAAGTAACAGTTAATGGCAGATTTGACATTTCTTGGATCCTGCAGAGAGATTGGACGTGCAGGATTTCTTGTTGAACAGAACGATGAAAGCATTTTAGTGGACTATGGAGTGAAATTTGGAAATCCTCCATTATTTCCAGACATGGTTGCCACTGAAAACCTACAGGGAATTGGACTCACACATGCTCACCTCGACCATTCTGGTGGCATCCCCAGTGTACTTGCTAAGACTGAGGCTTCATTGTTCTGCACTCCTGCAACTCGTGACCTGAGTACTCTGTTGCTTCGTGATATGGTCAAGATATCCAGAGGACCACTGCCTTATACTCGTAAGGACATTGCACTGGTCAAACGACAGTGTCAGGCAACAGCCTATGAGCAGACAGTTCCTTTAGGCCATCACTTCGAGTTGACGCTGTTTAATGCTGGACACATTCCTGGGAGTGCAATGGTTTCAGTCAGGGTCAATGGAAAACGGATTCTCTTCACTGGGGACTTCAATGCAATTGAGTCTCAGTTGAATCTTGGTGCCAGAAAGAACCTGCCAAAACACGATATCGTTGTCACAGAGAGCACCTATGCCCGTCGGGCAAACCCGAAGCGAGAGGATATTGAGGTCGCCCTAGTTGATACAGTGATAGAAACCCTGGAACGGGGTGGAACTGTTTTGATTCCTGCATTTGCAGTGGGTCGAAGTCAGGAGATTATGTGCATCCTTGAACAGCATGATATCCCACGCAAGTATCCGATGTACATTGATGGGATGGCAAGGGCTGTCAATAATATCCTTGTGAAGCATCCTGAATATCTTCAGAGTCCTCAAGCATTTCAGAGGGCAGTCGGGAGGACTCATGTCATCCAAGACAATCGGGACCGCACAAAGGCTGTCCAGAAGGGAGGAATCATCATTTCCCCAGCCGGAATGCTGAAGGGTGGAGCATCACATATCTACTTCAAGATGGTCCATGATGACCCTAAGAACGCGATTGTACTCGTTAGCTATCAGATACCCGGTACACCTGGAGCAGAGATGCTTGCCACTGGGAAAGTGGTAGTTGGAGGTCGCCAGTTTGAGGTGGCAGCAGATATCAGGCAGCATCACCTTTCATCTCACTCAGACTCAAAGGGAATGTTGGACATGCTCACAAGGATTCCTGGAGATCCCAAATTCTACGTAATCCATGGTGAATCAGAGTCTTGTGATGCACTGGCTGAGAAACTAGAAAAACGGAAACGGGTAGCACATGTGCCAGAGATAAACGAAAGAGTCGAGATCTAGACAGCTGCTTCGCCACTACGTGCCTCTACTACTTGGCACTTGATTTGCTGAATGATCTCTTCGGCCTTCTGGGGTTCAACAATAATTGTGTATAGGTATTTCTTCGTGCGGAGTTTCAGCTTGACGTGGTCACTACTCCTCTTGACTCTGCATTCTTCTGCATCCTCAGACATCTCGAGGAACTTGTCGACATCGTTGATCTGTTTTGGCATTGTTGAGCACCATCTTGTTGTATGTTGGTGGTGGGCCGGACGAGATTTGAACTCGTGATATTCGCCGCTTTCAGCCATTTCCCTCCAAGGCTTAGAGCCATGTGAACACAGCTTGTGAAGGCGACGTCATAACCGGGCTAGACCACCGGCCCGTAGATATGGGCCTTATACCAGAGAATTACTTCTTAGCACGCCTCTTTGGCCTGAGGTCCTTTGTTTTGCATTTTCTGCATTTCTTTGCCTTAAGCGGATTTGTTGCTCCACAATATCGGCAAATGGACTTGTACAGCAGATAGTGCTGTGCTAGCCTACGTTTTTCGATGTCAGCTACTGGCATCTCTTGAACCTCTTTTCAATGACGGCAAACAGAGTAG
>DXJI01000003.1 GCA_019057595.1 Candidatus Thorarchaeota archaeon | reverse complement strand
TTGATCATCTAGATTGGATTGAGCAAGATGATTGATGTGCCTAGTATATGGTATTGAGATAAAAAGTGGTGGGCCGCGCCGGATTTGAACCAGCGACCTTCTCCGTGTAAAGGAGACATCATAGCCGGGCTAGACTAGCGGCCCTGAACAGTGGCTCTGGTTATTCCAATAAAAAGTTGCCTTACGAACGAAGTGCGACGATATGGACTTCCTGACGTGATTCATCAAGGCATATCTCCTGTATTTCTTCATAACCCATCTGAGAGATTGCTTTTTTGAGCACTTCTGTATTTTTTACATCATCAGGATTTGACTTGAAAGCAGCCACCATCCGCCCCTCTTTTTTGAGGAGAATCGTGAATTTTTCAATGAGCTTCAATGTACCTTCGGGCTCTGTTGTGACATCCACGAGCAAAACGTCGAGATTGTTTTGTTTGGTTATGATTGTAGGATCCATATCGAAGGCATCAGTAAAAATCACTGAAATCTGGGGATACCTATCTACTAGTGCGTGCAAATCCTCAGAGAATCTCTTAGAAACCTCAACTCCTACGACATCTGCACCCTTTGTTGCAAGGTAAGCTAGAAACCCTCCCGCAGAGCTACCGATGTCAAGAGCCAAACATGGAGAAACAGCCAAAGAGTTGTCGAGTTTTTCGTCAATATCTTTCAGTTTTTTGAAACCCAACGGGAAGTCAGCATCGTGACTCATTACTTCGATTACATCTCTCTCAGAAACCTGCTTTGATGGCTTGCTTTCTTTGCCATTAATTATGACTAGACCATCTTTGATAGCTCGTTTCGCAGCCTGGCGAGATGAGAATTGTCCTGTCTCTACCAGCCACACATCAAGCCTTGGCATTTTGTTTCGCCTCAAGTTCTTTTGGTATGAAAAGGTGCATGGGGACTCCTCTCAAACGGGGACCAATCGCGGCAAGTATTCCCGATGCCCGTGTGCTTCGCTTACATCTCAATGAAAATTCGAACTTTCCTAGTTGCTCTATTTCGTAGATATCCTCTCTATGACCAGATTTCTTGAGTGAGCTCTCGATCTGTCTATGATTGGCGCCAAACACGAGAAGTCTTTCATGGTCATCTTCGATCCACGCCTTCAAACGTGACAATAATTGCTGATCAAATTCAGCTTCGATTCGACTATTGTATAGGTCGATATTTGTCACTTTTGCGTTGATTGGAAGATAGTCTACAAGTACGAATGCCTCGGTGATTGTCTTCAAGGGACCAACAAATTCGAGTTGTTCTCGCATTTTGTGAAGCGGAACTAGGGCATCCATACGTGGAGAATCTACAACTCCAATGTCAACATAGAGGCCATACCCAACTTTTCCAATATCCAAAAGGCGACCAGGATATGTGGTATTAGGAAGAAGATTTTCTGAAGATAGTGATTTTCCATACTCTTTAGCAAGAGCGTTGGCCACAAACTCCTCATCTGCGCCCTCGATATTCGCTACAATTCGTTCTTTTTTGTCAGTACCGATACTATTCAAACGCACATCAAGCTCTGCAATCATTGAAGTGATTTCGGACCTTATGGTTTCTAGCAATCTTCCTCTATATGCTCCATATGCCTTTGATAGTAATGTGATCTTCAACTGGGAACCTCTGCCGTGGGTCCAATGATATGTGCTAAGTACCTTTTGCAGTAGGAATTGAGAAGTAAAGAATTAGGAAGAAGCTTCTAAATCGGCTTTTAGCTCTTCAACTCGCTTTCTCAAGAATGAGATTGCCCTTTCGTTGTCAACAAATTCGAGTTGACCATTGCATGTTGGACAACGGAATGAAAGATTCATTGCCTCTTCGAATGGTACAGGTGAAGAGTCGCGGTTGACACAGGTATAGAGATCATTGTTGCTTTCATGCTCTAACCGCTGTTCAAGCAGGTTGAGTACCATCCGTTTTTTTCTGTTGACCAGGGCTTGTGCTTTCTTGGGATCGATTTTCCAATAATAGAGGAACCACCCTGTGTTTACATCCCGAATTCGTCTATATGATGCGAGGTGGTTGTCATGAAGTTTATACAGAATTCTTCGGACTATATTCAGTTTGAGATCGGTCTTAGTGGCTATTTCCTCGTCAGTGGTTTCTTCTGCATTGACCAAAACGGTCGATACATCAACCCCTTCTTTTCCTGCTATTTCTTCTACAACAAGTCGGAAGAGGTCGTGATTGAAGTTAGTATGCACCATTTGACGTAATCACCCAAGTATGTAATAGATGGCTAGTTGGCTAATCAATTGAATTTTTCAAAAGCGAAAACATCCGCAGTTGGAAATTTACACCTGTAGTATTATACAGCTAAATAGTATATAAGAGCTGTTCTTAGACTGAATGAGCTCAATCACTAAAATCGTTCAAGAGTTTCATTCAGCATCATCTTGACGCGCTTTCTGGGACTTCTTTTTCTTAACAACTACTCTATCACCAAGAGTGGGACCGGCACCAGAACCGCCCTTACCCACCTTGATCGGAACTGCTCCCACAGCTTCTAGCAGAGATATTTCTAGTTCTCTTTCAAGACCTCGGATTGTCTTACCTGTTGGTTTTAATCGACCTGATTCAATAGACTGTAATGTTGAGATCCGCTCTCCAATTTTCTGGGCAAGCTCTTCTTGGGATAGGCTCTTTTTCTGTCTTGCACTTCGAATAGCCTTAGCATAGTCCTCTATCAGTTCCATATCATCAAGAAGTACTCCACCAGATCTTGGTTTAGGTCTGGGTTTTGACGTAGACACTTTTCTGGGTCGAGCTGGTGTAGGTTTCTCCGGACCACCAATCCAAGAAGGTTTTGTCCGTGGTGTAGATGATGCGCGCGTTTCAGAAGAAGGTGACTTGCCTCCGAATTTGGTAGCACATTGAGGGCAAACAAGCATTGAAGCACCCTCAATCACCACGTTATGGCCACGACCTTTCATTTCTCTACCGCATAGCTCACAACTTGGCACTGTTGATTCCCTCTTTTTGATAATGACTCGTGGGGTGTTGATAAAGATTATTGACTATACACATTAGTATGAGTAGAATCTGATGGTAATACCGCGGTTTTATCACATTGTGTCGGCTCCGCCAAAGGAATCCTTAAAACATCTGCAGTTGATGATGTCCTGAGGTGCCATCTAGTGCCAGGTACTACAGATGCTAAAGACGACGGTAACGTTGATGATTCAGCATACTCGCAGAGCTACACACGGCATCTAGAACGTAGACTTCGTGCACTCGAAACTGAGAAACAAATTCTTCAGGCTGAACGTAGTCGACTCGAGAAAGAAACTCAGACCCTGAGAACAGAACTCGAGAAACTGAGACAATCTCCATTGATCACTGCGACAATAACAGAAATGCTTGAAGATGGTAGAGCCATTGTGAAAAGCTCCACTGGACCTAATTTTGTGGTTCATGTTTCATCAGTCATTCCAAAGGACAAGCTCCAGCCTGGTACCTTGGTAGCACTCAATCAGAGATCATTTGCTATCACTCAAGAATTACCACCATCGCGCGATCCAATTATTCGAGCTATGGAGATTGAGGAAGCACCACCAGTTTCTTACCTTGAGATTGGAGGACTTCATGACCAACTTAGAGAGATCAGAGAAACAGTGGAGGATCCCCTTCTTAATCCAGAACTCTTTGAGAAAGTAGGCATTGAACCACCTAAGGGAGTTCTTCTTACTGGGTTGCCGGGTACAGGCAAGACTCTCTGTGCGCGAGCAGTTGCCCATGAAACAAATGCCACCTTCATTAGAGTAATTGGTTCAGAACTTGTTCAGAAATTCATAGGTGAAGGTGCACGACTTGTTCGTGAAATCTTCATGATGGCGAAAGAAAAAGCTCCTGCAATCATATTTGTTGATGAGCTTGATGCAGTTGGATCCCATAGATTGGACATTGCTACTTCAGGTGACAGAGAGGTGCAACGTACGCTGATGCAGCTTCTGAGTGAGTTGGATGGGTTTGAATCTAGGGGTCGGGTTGCAGTATTGGGCGCAACAAATCGTCCAGATATTTTAGACCCAGCATTGCTTCGACCTGGAAGATTTGATAGGATCATTGAATTTCCGCTACCTGATGATGAGAGTAGGAAAGAAATATTCAAGATACACACACGAGGTATGAACATAGAAACCGTAGTTGACTATGACAGACTTTTTTCTGCAACCCAGGGTCAAACTGGTGCGGATATCAAGACAATATGCACTGAAGCAGGGATGTTCGCCATTCGTGACAAAAGAATCTGTGTAAATCAAGATGACTTTCGAAAGGCAATAGAGAAAGTACAGGCCCGAGGTACTGGCGGCGACCGAGCACCCGGTAATATTTACTGCTAGACTAGTTCAGAGATTCGTGAACTCAATGAGATATAGAGAGTTCCTTAAATCAGAGCTTGGTAATGACATTCCAGTTGATCTACCACTTCCTTCTGGTTTTCATCTCGTAGGACATGTTGCCCTAGTGCATCTGAATTCTAGATCCATGAAGTATGCCAAAAAGATTGGTGATAAGACACTAAAATTTGACAAACGTGTTAAGTCAGTCGCGGTGAGAACAGGACCGACAATGGGAAAGACTAGACTACCATCGTATTCTCTAGTATCTGGTGACTGTAATACAGTTACTACACATATAGAAAGTGGGGTGAAGTTCAGACTGGATCCAGTTCACCTTACATTTTCAGGAGGAAATAAGGGAGAACGCATTCACATGTCAAAGATTGTGAAACCAGGAGAGATTGTTGTAGACATGTTCTCGTGTGTCGGTCAATTTGCCCTTCATATTGCAAAATCTTCCAATGTGGATGTCACTGCAATAGAGATTAATCCGGTAGCTTTTGAATTTCTAGTTACAAATATTAACCTGAATGAATTGGACGGGAAAGTGACTGCTTTACTGGGCGATTGTCGTGAAGTTCATCCAAAAAGTGTGGCAGACCGAGTCATCATGGGGTATCTTCACGATACGATATCATATCTGCCATCTGCCATTGAATCTCTGACTGAGAAGGGTGGCATGATTCACATGCACATGTCCGCTCCTGAGTCAGAAGTAAGCCAAGTCATTGAAGAAATTAGTAAAACAGGCGCGAGTTATGGTCTTCAATCTACAACAGAAGTTCGTCGAGTCAAGAATTACTCACCAGGTGTCGAGCACTTTGTGTTTGATATACTTCTAAAACTAGACAAAGCGTAATCGTTTTATCTACAGAAAAGAGGTCTTGGATTATAGACGCAAGTGAACAATCAGAGATGTGATTCTATGGGTTTCAGAGGAATGTCACCAAAGCAAATGGCACGAATGATGAAGAAGATGGGTATAGAGCAAAAGGAAATTGAGGGTGTACGAGAGGTAATAATTCGCTTTGATGATAAAGAATGGATTATCGCGAATGCTCAAGTTACAGTAATCAAGCAAGCAGGTAGTGAATCATTTCAGGTGTCTGGAACTAAGAATGAACGTGGATTGACAGCAGGCAGTGCACCTGCAAAGACTGATGCACCTGCTGCTGAAGCTGAAGTCGAAGAGAAGATTGAGATTCCAATGGAAGATGCCGCTCTGGTCGCTAGTCAGACAGGTGTGGATATCAAGGTGGCAAAACAGGCTCTCGAAGAAACTGGGGGCGATTTAGCCGCTGCTATTCTCAAACTTAGACATTGATAGAAGAATGTAATACAGATAATACGTGTCACTGGTTCTCTTCTGCAGTAATCCAGTCTCGGACCATCTTTAGTCGGACGAAATCTTCCCGATCACGTTCTTCTAGAGCAAGCTTGACAAATCGTGCGGTCGCATCAAGTCGAGGAATGACAACTGTTTCCAGTGCAGAAACACGACGCTTCGTGCGTTCAATCTCTAGAGCCAGGCGTTTCACAGTAGACTCTATCTCAGCCAAGCGTACTATGGCATTTAGGGCTTCCTTGAATTTCTCCCCCATGACATCAAATTTGGTGCTAGAATCAGCCAAAGAATATGGAAGGTCAGGAGATCTCTGTTCGACTGAGAGAATTGGAACTCGGACACCCATCATGGACCTAGTAGATATGCTCAGGTTTGCCTCGAACTTACTGGCATACGCAAACTCTACAACCCGTGCCGGACCCATGACCATCTTAGCTTGGGTGAGTGCTGAGAAGGCCTCAGATAATGCAGAGTCGACCTTCTCTCGAGCCTCTTTGATCTCAGCTATGGCATTGAAGAACTCCATTATGAGAGAGTCTCGTTTCTCTCGAAGTAGATCGTGACCTCGTTCTGCCAGCCGCATTCGATTCTTCAGGGCTAGGAGTTCCATGCGGGTGGTCTTTGTACCAGGTAAGATCTTACTCATGATTATCACGTTTTCGAGCTGGACTAGTCTATGGATTATGTAATAGCTGTTCTAAACTCTTACGTTTTGGATTAATAGAATGTGAAAGCAAGTGCGCTGACAATGATTCCAATAGTGCAGATAATTAGCCAGTCTCGAAGATACTTTGCTGTGAGGTGAGGTCTATCATTGATCTGACCTGTGGTTATGAAACTGATTGAGAATATGAAAAGGAATGCAAAGGGGAGTGCTGCAGTTGTGCGGGTCAACGGAACATCAGTAATCAGTATGATTCCTGCAAGGCCACCACAGATTAGAAGGGAGAGCATCATTAGTGAGTTCATGATGTGCTTTATTCGTTCTACATCCATTTCATCTGTCTCCTAGGGATGAACTCACAGCCAGTTCATTCTCTTCAAAAAGGTTGTGTCTCAATGACAATTTTTACCACACACTTTATATCCAAACTGCGTGTTTGAAAATTGTATTACAAGCACTACTTGTGATACCAATCTCTAGAGGTCCACAAAATGACGATTGCAATCTATGAGAGTGCACTAATTCGTCACTTCAACACTCGTAAAGAAGTCCTGCGAGCCTGGGAAGAGAAAATTGGTGCTAGGTTCTCACCGTTTCGTGGTTTCAAGATGCCTGATAGTCGTCTATACATAGAGGACAGCGATTTTCTTGATTCCATTGTTGACCTAATCATCACAAATGAAAGACATGTATTCATTCGAGGACCAGTAGGGTCTGGAAAGAGTACACTGATGCTATTAGCATTAAGAGACCTACCAACCCTTGCTGATCGTGAGGGTAACAAATTCATCACGGGATATGTGGGGATGACAGGTCTCTATGAGAAGCAAATGGCCTCAGCAATTGCAGATTCTCTCAGGATAAAGTACAGAAGGTCTTGGGAGTCAAGTCAAATTATTGACGCAGTTGCGAAGGAAAGTCTTCGAAGATATATAGAAGAAAAGAGTCGTACTGCATTGTTTATTGAGGATGTTGCAGATAATCAAGAGGCTGCCTTTCATAAACTAAGGTTCCTTGCTGATTTACCTACCGAAGAAATGGTTGATACATATTCGGGAGTCCTTGATGAGCCTATTTTCACCTTAGTAATGTCGGGGACTTTGATATATTGGAATGCAATGCTTTCATTCTTACCACAGATAGCTGATCGGACAGAACCACTTGATGTCCCTCCGCTTAATGATGCAAAGGCTAGAGAGTTCATAGGTCGTCGGATTGCCTATGCACAGAATAAGATTGACAGCTTTGATCCAGAGGACTTCAGTATCTATCCGTTTTCAGATAGTGCAGTGGATGTCATTAATACTGCAGCAAAAGGAAACCCACGAGACATACGAATGCTAGCGCGCGGATGTCAACAAGTTGCAGCTGAGAATTTTAGGAATGCTGGTGACCCAGATGTGACCAGAGACATTGCTGCGCTTGTTTCTGAAGCATATGCTACTCTACTCAGGGAGGTTCAATGAAATGAGTCTACTTGGAAAATATAGAAAAGAAGCAGACAAAGAGGACGACGAAACGAAGCCACGAACTGCAGTCAGAGGAACCGATTCTGTACCAAAACAGAGTGAGCTCTTATCTTCTGTTCCTAACAAGGAACGTAAGAGCCCTATCGTTTCCTTCTCTATTCCGACTGATCTCAGAGCCTGTCTGAAGGCGATTCGAAAAAATAAGGCAATAAACCTAAGCATGTGGGTTGAGAAACAGCTTCGTGAAGCAGTTGCACAGGAATTCCCACAGATAGCCGAAGAATTTCTCGAAGGTTGAGTGTGATACTGTAATAACAGTATTAGAGGAAGAACTCTACCGAGTGCGAAATTCGGCATACTCTACGATTCGAGATATACACAGGGCTGCTAATGCTGGATCATCATAACAGGGGATCCTGTTCATTTCCAAGAGATCCTTCCCAGGTTTGCCGACATCTCCTGCAAGCCAAACTCCCACTACTGGTTTGTCTGATGCCGCTGTGCGTACTCCTTCAAGTGTACCAGCTGCATGTTCAGTCTGTGTCATTCCTGCAAAAGTTGGGACAGCGCATATGACTAATAGAGTATCTACATTATTGTCATCCAGCAACAGCTCTGTGGCCACCTTGTATTCTCGTCTGCCGCCACTCGCTACTACATCGATTGGATTGTTCACAGAGGCCATAGGTGGGAGAACTTGACGCAGTTCTTCGTGGGTATTTTCTTCCAGAGTTGGAATTTCTAGGCCTATCTTTGAGGCTGCATCCGTCGCCAAGACTCCTGCGCCGCCTGTATTACTAATAATACCAATACGTCGACCCTTGGGTAATGGTTGATAATCAAAGAGTTTGCAGATTTCGAACAATGTGTCAAGAGAAGGAGCTGTTACACAACCAGCCTGACGAATCATTCCATCGAAAACCTTTGCCGTTCCTGCGAGCGATCCTGTGTGGGACTGTGTGGCACGACCACCAGCCTCACTTTGACCTCCCTTCAGTACTACAACTGGTTTCTCTTTTGCTGCAGTGTTTAATGACTCGAACAGTTCTCGACCTTCATCCACGCCTTCAATATACGCAGCGATTACTGTTGATTTTGGATCTTCTCGGAAGTAGTCGATGATTTCAACAAAGCCCACGTCAGCAGAGTTTCCAATGCTAGCAAACTTGCTCATTCCGATTCTTTTTGATCTGGTGGTGTATATAGTCATTCCACCAAGAGCTCCACTCTGAGACACAAATGCAATGTTCCCTCTTTCTGGCATCATGGTGAATGTACCATTGAAGAGTCGGCTGTTTGACACTCCTACACAGTTCGGACCGATGATACGAACTTCCGAGTCCTTCGCAGCTTGGACAAGAATATCTTCGAGCTCAGCCCCTGCGGCTCCGGTTTCACTGAAACCTCCTGAGATGACTACAGCATTCTTGGCTCCAGCCTTCCTTATTTCAGACATCAGTGGAGGACAGTATTTTGCAGCCACTACGACTATCACAAGGTCAACAGGTTCTGGCAGGTCGGCTAAACTTTTGTAAGCAGTCACACCAAGAACACGGTCTCTACTACGGGTTATTGGATAGACCTCTATCTCTGATGCCAACAAGTTCATCATGATTGAGTTGCCCAGTTTCCGATAATCTGCTGATGCTCCCACGAGAGCAACTTTTGTGGGATTGAAGAAGGGATCAATGCTCTTCACCATTTTCTCAGAACCTGTCATATGTTCACGCCAAAGGTGAAGTCGATTTATGTCTGTCGAGTGAGCTGAAAGTGGTTGTACTACTGGTAATACAGACCTCTTTCTTTGAGAAGCAACCGTTGGAGCTTCAATAACTTCCCACGATTCGTACATTCCCTATTGAGTCGTGTATCTATTACATGATCGGCCTCGGGACATCGCTTGTGAACAGTTCTTATCGACCGAGTTGTGGTGTCCATAATCTCGTGTTTCTTATTGGTGCATAGGATATCCACTAGAGTGGATACAGCAGATTCATGGTAAAAATTGCCAATTGCTATGATTGCCATTGTTGCCACACGTGTATCTATCATCCTGGATGCTTTTTCAAGAACAATCACGGAATCAATAGCACGCACAGCAATATGCGCATTGATGTACTGGAGCATTGTCTTGAAACCAGCAGTTGATTGGGAGTCTTTGTACTGGGATATCGATTCATCAAGAAGTGTATTGAGCGTGGGCAAGGCGTGTCTACTTGCCAAACGACCAAGTCCATCTATGTCCTGTTGAATTATCTGAGTTAGCAACTTTCTATATTCATTATTGGAAGGGCCAAGGTGCGGGTCATCACTTCGAGATGCTACATTCAGATCTTCCAGCAAAGAAATTGGTTCTTGTATTACTGATAATACATGACTAAAAGTGTCAGGAGTAACTTGAGTGCCTTTTATTCCAAGATCTGATAGTGCTAGACGGCCCAGCTCACAATGCCATAAGGAATCTATGTTGATAGTTGATTCATCTCGGTGGAGCGAGATGTCTTGGATTCTCTTACTTCTGATTCGTCGAAGCAAATCTGAGGTTTCTTGAGAGATTGAGATATTCCCTGAGAAATCAAAGAACAGTGTATCACCATTCCTAATCTGATCAATTGCTAGGTTTTCGAGTTTAGTAATGAGAACACGTGATGCATCCAGCAACGAATTTTCAGAATCGAGTTCCTCAAGTAGAGCTGTTGTATCAATCGGAACTGGTTCTAGGCCTGAGCATGACAGAAGATTGAACACAACCTCTCTGTACTTTAGCTCCTCCAGATCTGTTTCATTGTTGTCCATAGTTATTGGTGAAGAGTATTTTCGACCACGCACTTTCAAGATATACTCAAGAGCTGAAGACCATCCCTCATCCTGTTCAATCTGTGCAATGACATCCACAAGGTCTCTATCACGACGGTCTCCAATTATATCTGTGATTAGATGAATTCGATCACGCTCATCAGATTCCTTGAGTCTTCTTTTGATTGCCTTGAGGATTCGATCACGGCTAGTTTTGTCAGTCAAGAGTATCACAGCTTCGAAGGTGTTTGTTCATTGAACCCGACACAGCGATTAAGGTTTCTTGGATTGTCCAAATAATTGTATTTCTTGTATTACATGTAACAAACAATTTGGAAAAGCGCCAAACTAGCGACCAAAAAAGTTGTTCTAAGATTAGAACTATGTATCATTGTTACCATGTAAAATATGAGTGTGTCGTACAATGGCAAGTAGGCCGACGTCGACGAGGACACCTCTCCGACGTGTCAGGCGTTCGTCATTGACGTCATCTCTATCTCCTCAAACAAACCTCCAGGATGACCTAATGGTTGCCTGAGTGATGGAGAAGGTTACACTCGCATGCGTTGGAATACTTCGCGGTGCGACACGCTCGAGCCGTTTATTTTTTGTTTCTCTATTGAGATATTCAATCTGACTTTCTCTTAGATATCTCTGACTTCAACGACAGTGATGTAGAGAGTTCATCAAGAGCAGACATGATTGTTCGTTCTGTGACCCTGATACTCTCTAGTTCTTCTGTTGTCAGATCTTTCTTTCCAGACAAAATGTCACGGATTCTTCGATAGTCACCAATCCGAGCTGCAACTTCTTCGAACGGTCGGAAGATTGTGAACTCAAAGAGACCTAGGTAAGCGAGAAGTAGCATTGTATAGAAACAGCGTGTGAGATTTCTTCGAGATTGTTTCAGTGTTCTGTTGAATGCTCCCCTGGAAACACCCCGTAATCTGGTCCCCTCCTTAGACCGGTATGATGCCTTGTCTTCGTATGTAATGTGAGCTCCATAGCTATCCTCCACCACCAGATCAATGAGGAGTGTTTCAATCTGTGCCTCACTCAAAACGGATCCTTCCTGAAGTTTCTTCAGGATTGGTTCCTTCAGTACTTGTTTCGCACCAGATGTTAGCTGCTTCACTTTGTCCTTGCTTTCACTTTTTCCTGGGCTCAAAGCTAAATCACTCTCAATTAGGGTCACACCGATTTCTGTATGCCTAGTTGCTCCTTAGGCCACAGAGATGGCATAGGATGCGTTCTCTCGCACCTAGTGAATGTCTTCATGGGCGGATACAGTTTCGTATACAAAGAATAGGATATCGTGCTTAAGTAGGTTTCACTTCAATACACTAAGATGATAAACTACCTGTTTGAGAGCGTCCATTCAGACTCAGGAGTCATAGCGACGAATCCCAAAATCAGATTTCCTCGAATCTCATCAAACTTGTACACTCCAAATACATTCCTTCCTGAATCATCAGTCCATTCAACTCGACCTCGTAATAGATAGTGTTGAAACACAACACGACTCTGTTTTCTAACAGAGGCGAAGAGATTCTTGTATCTTCGGCGCTGGGAAGGTCGAATTCCCCACCTAGAAAAGATGAATTTGTTAGTGAGACTATTACTGGAGATCAGTACTGATTTTCTGCCTCGAGAATTGACTGCCTCTTTGAGTGCGTTTCTAAGACATTCAGGTATCGAAGCCAAGATTGATGGGGTTGCCTCTGGCTCGCGAACGAGTCGTCGAGTACGTACACTACGGCTTGTCAAGTCAGTTCAACACTTCACTCCTTTGTGAACCTTAAGAGGTCCTATAAAGTTTTGATTGAAGGTGTATTTTTTGTAATACATTTACTATCGTGGAGGTTTTTGTCACTTCACTGGATTAATATTATGAGTGGCAACGGGTACGTCAAAGGTGTTTGACTCTTTGAAGAAACGGGCTGTGATTCATGTGACAGGTATTGTCCAAGGAGTTGGATTCAGACCTTTCATTTATCGAGTTGCAGATTCGTTGTCCCTCACTGGATATGTATTGAATCTAGGTGATGCAGGAGTTAAGGTGATTGCAGAAGGAGAAGAGAATCAAATCAAGACATTGGTAGACATAATTGAAGACAGACCTCCTTCTATATCAAGAGTGGATACACTTGATATTGTCTGGGAGGAGTCAACTAACTCCTTCACATCCTTTGAAATCAAGAAATCAACCTTGACTAGGTCTGAAGGATCAATACCTGTATTGCCTCCTGACATAGCAATATGCAGCGATTGTATTGAAGATTTGACCAATCCGGATTCACGCTGGTATCTGTATCCATTTACTTCATGTGTAGCATGTGGGCCAAGGTTCTCTACCATCACTGGTCTACCTTATGACCGTCCGTACACTACTATGATTGACTTTCCATTATGTGATACTTGTAATACAGGTTATACAACTCCTCTTGATAGAAGATATCATGCTCAGACAACAGCATGTGAAATGTGTGGACCAACCTACAGACTACTTGATGCCAGTGGAAGGCCAGTTGAAAGCAATGATCCAGTACTTCAGGTTTCAGGACTTATTGAAAGAGGAAGCATTGTTGCAATACAGGGAATTGCTGGGACTCACATTGTGACCAAGACTTCCAGTGTTGAACCGTTAGAACTTCTTCGGAGAAGGAAGAAGAGATCACAGCGACCATTCGCGATAATGGTCAGGAACCTCTCTTATCTCAAAGAAATTGTGCATCTCACTACCAAAGAAGAAAGTCTCCTTACATCTTGGAGGCGGCCTATTGTTCTGCTTAAGAGAAAAAGTGTGTCAGATAAAATATCTAATGATGTTGTAGAACAAATTGCTCCTGGACTTGATACCATTGGGGTCATGCTTCCCTATGCGCCAGTTCATCATCTTCTATTTCGTTACACTTCAGAACCAGCCTTGGTGATGACCAGTGCTAATCCGACTGGGGTTCCAATGTATATCAGACCTGAAGTTGTAGTGTCTGAACTCGAGGATATTGTTGATTATTCGCTCGTGCATAATCGTAGAGTGTACCAGAGAGCTGATGATTCGGTCATCAAGGTTTTACCCAAGGATAATCCAGTGTTCATCAGGCGAGCTAGAGGATATGTACCAGAACCCCTCCGTTTTGATGGTCCCTGGAAAGAAATCAAGACCATCGCATTAGGTCCTGAAGAAAAGGTAACAGCCTCTGTATTGAAATCTGAACGAATTTATCCGACTCAGCATATAGGGGATATCAATCGAGTGGAGAGTCTGGATTTTCTGTCTGATGCACTGGACCATATGCTACATCTTCTCGACATCAATGATTTGGACGGCGTGGCCTGTGATCTCCATCCAGAGTTTCTGACTACTGAACTGGCTGAAAAAATTGCCAATGAACAAGACATTCCTCTTTTTAGGATACAACATCACTATGCGCACCTTGCTTCAATGATTGTAGACCATTCTCTACCACATGATACAAGTATTGTTTGTATTACAGCCGATGGGTATGGATTTGGACAAGATGGGAAAGCGTGGGGAGGCGAGATACTACTTGGTGGTCTTAGTGATTTCAGGAAAGTAGGCGGTCTCAAGGGTGTGAATTATCCTGGTGGAGACCTCACAGCTGTCTATGCTGCAAGATCTGTAGTTGGAATCTTGGATAATTCACTGGAAAAGGACAACCTTCTTCGAATAGTCAATTCAGCACCTATCGGACCTGACACCAAGATGACCTCAGACATACTAGATATCCTGATTGATTCACTTGGTCGTCAAATTAGTACAATGAATAGTACAAGCGCTGGAAGGTTTCTTGATGCTGTGGCCATGGTACTTGGTGTTTGTTCGGAGAACTCCTATGATGGAGAATGCCCGATGAAGCTCGAAGCACTGGCGAAAACTACTGAATTACGAATCAAACCATTATTCAAAAAGTCGAGAAATGGATTGGTTTTGGATACATCAAACGGTCTGATGCGAGTTCTCGAGTTAATCGAAGAAGGTGTCAACAAGCAGGAGATAGCGTATGCTGCGCAGTGGTATCTAGGAGAATCATTGGCACATATTGCACGTGGGGTAGCTGAAGAAAATCAGATACAACATGTTGGTTTCTCTGGAGGAGTTGCACTCAATAACATCATTACAAAAGCAGTGATTGATCAGGTGCACAAAGCGCAGCTCACACCACTCATTCACGCCAATGTTCCACCGGGTGATGGTGGAATCTCAATTGGACAGGTAGCTATTGCTGGTGCGAGATTAGCAGATTCATAATTGTAATAGTAATACTAGTATTAGATATCTATTCCTTGCAGGCTTTGGCCATTTCAAATCCTAGTTTAGTAGCACCAACATTGATTTTCTCGAATTTCTTTGCAAAGGTAGAGCTGACAACTTCAATTGCAGTCTTTTCAGTGATTGGTACTAAACCAGTACCTATGATAGCTCCCAACATTACCATATTGAGTGATCGGGAGCTTCCGGCTTTCACTGCAAGCTCCAACGCATCGAATTCAATTATCTTGTCAGTGTACTTGTTCATGGCTTTGATTATCTCTTCATGGTTAGGATACTCAGCCTGTCCCATTGAAACAGCAACAGGATACTGAACATGAGAGCTCATCAGAACACAACCACCTTGTTTCACTAGTTGAATCTCTCTAAGAGTTTCAACTGGCTCAAAGCCAACAAGAAGATGAGCAGAACCTGGGTCTATGATTGGACCCTTGGCATTCTCTCCCATACGTACTGTACAGACAACATGACCTCCTCGTTGAGCCATTCCGTGGATCTCTCCTACACGAACATTGAGACCACATTGGAGAGCTGCTTTTGCCAAAATTTCTGCGAGAGATAGAACTCCTTGACCACCTACTCCAGTGATTGCAACATTTATTGTATTACCATTATTACCACCCATATTATGCATCCTCCTGTTTTATTGCACCTTGTGGACATACAGAAACACAAGTTCCACAGAGGTTACATTGGGTTTCATCAATTACAGCCTGTTCTGTTTCTGGGTCCAAGTACATAGCAGGACAAGAGAGACGATTGAGACATCGTTTGCACGCATTACATACCTCTGAATCAACGTAGTATTTGGGTGGGAATTCACCAGCGCGACGACGATCAGCAGCAGTGAGAAGTGCACATGCCTCCTTTGAAACTAGTACTGCAGGACTGTGATTCTCCTTGGCCCACTTGACCATCTCACGTACCTCAGCAACCAGACCTGCCATTGATTCAAACGGTTCAACAGTCTTGACATATTTCACACCCAGACCTTTGCATACTTCTTCTATGTCTAGAGGTGGGACTTCTTTCTGCATTCCAGTCAGTCCAGTTCCAGGGTGTGGTTGATGACCGGTCATAGCAGTAGTTCGATTGTCAAGCACTACTACGCATATACGATGTTGATTGTAAACCGCATTTGTGATACCAGGAAGACCAGATGCAAAGAACGTGCTATCACCAATTGTAGCAACAATATCTTGGTCTGTGACTTCAGCAAGACCACACGCAGTAGTTATTGAAGATCCCATATCGAATAGTATGTCTGCGGTTTCTAATGGTGGAGCAATACTTAGGGTGTAACAGCCAATATCAGTTGGATAGATTGCTTTCCCTCTTGTTGCAGCTTTGATTGCATAGTATGTTGCTCTATGTGGACATCCAGCGCAGAGGAGCGGAGGTCTCGGAGGCATTTCTGGCAACTTTTGGACTTTCTTATCGATTTCTTCCCAGTTAATAGGTGTATTACGTGTAGTAATTTCTTTTAATGCATTCATCACAATCCTCGGACTATACTCATAGGTGCGAGAGAAGATTCCCTGTTCCTTACCAAGAATGTCTACGGTGATCTTACTGAGTTGAGCCAGTCGTCTTGCATGTGTTTCAAGGAATGGTTCGAGTTCTTCAACAATCAGTACTTGTTTATGACGGCCCAGAAAATCAGTAATCATCTTCTCCGGAACAGGATGAGTGATTCCGAGCTTCAAGACTTCTGCTTTAATTTCCATAGATGATAATGCTTCAACAACATAATTGTATGAAACACCACAGGTGATTATTCCAAGATCACCCTTACCTTCGGTGAAGTTCAATGGACTTTTTTCTGATAACTCACGTGCAATATCTATCTGTCCGAGAAGCCATGGATGTCTTTTGCGTGCGACAGATGGAATGGGGACAAACCGGAATGGTTCTTTTACAAACTCGACCTTATCTGGACGTGAGGGGATTTTCCCGAATTTTACAGGAGCCCTTGAATGATTTACTCTTGTGGTGGTACGAAAAAGCACTGGAAGTTCTAGCTTTTCTGAGAATTTGTAAGCCTCGAGTAGCATAGATTTTGCTTCTATAGGATCAGCGGGTTCCATCATTGGCATGTTTCCCATCAGTGCATAGTATCTGCTATCATTCTCGTTCTGTGAGCTCCACATACTTGGATCATCGGCAACGACTATCACCATTCCTCCACGGACACCCACATAGGCCAACGAAAAGAACGGATCAGCAGCTACATTGAGACCCGGACCTTTACAGACCATCATAGATCTCACTCCTGCAACTGCAGCGGCCCCTGCCACTTCCAGAGCTACCTTCTCATTTGTACTAAATTCAAAGTAGAAGTTAGGAATGTGGGGAGCCATGAACGTCAGGTTGTTTCCAATCTCACTACTAGGCGTACCAGGATAGAGAGCAACAAGTCGGACTCCTGCTTCTAGCACACCCCTTGCAATTGCTTCGTTAGCGAGAAGAAGAACCTTCTTTCCTGGTTTATCCTCAAGAAGTTCCTTGGGTCTAGCCAATCAATGATCCTCCATGCTTGGATGTTTCGAGTGAGAATATGAACGAGGTATCAGTCTTGTGGTCTTGACGCGCATTCAAAATGTTTGGAACACGTGTTCTAGTTAGTATTGTACGGGTAAGACCCCTTCATTTCCACTGGAAGGATCAATGGAGAATTCTAGCGGCGGGCGTGTGTGTATGCATTATAAAAATGGAGATAAGAACAGGCTAGAAAAACGATTATAAATACTTTTGGATATTTTACCGGTTAGACGTTTTTAAATAGTTTCTAGTGGAAGCAAGGGGGTTCGATTGCGTTTGGAACACGTGTTCTGCCTATTTTCGAGATCGCGTACTAACTGTATTACAAGTAATAGAAGTTGGAACACGTGTTCTAATAGATTTCTTGGGCCACTTCATAGATCTTGATTTTAAGAATGTCTTCATACATCTGAAACAGTGAATCAAAAATGATACGATGCTCAGAAGGAACCAATATCGCAGAATCAGCAACAGCCTGGGCACCTGGACACTCATCTAACAGACCTTGTTTTCTTTTCTGCTTGATTCCAGATTTGGTCCTCCATGAATATACAAAGCCATAGAGCTCCTTTGTAAAAGCGACTCGTCTTGCATTGCTACGCCGTGCCTGATGACAATCATAGAGATACAGATATTCAGTCAAATAGATCAACCAAATCAAAGAACACGTGTTCTGATTTTGAGTGCTAGTAATACATGGCCTGCACGGAAAGGTTAAAGCCTAGGTAGTTCGGCCCACGACATCGTCGATAGAGTGCATATCCAGGAGGCAAGCCAGTGAACCGGATTGGACTTAGAAAGGAAGAGAAAGCATTCGAAACTCGAGTACCTGTTGTACCTACTCATGTCAAATTACTACATGACAAGCATAGTATCGAGTTTGTAATTGAACCAAGCGATCAACGTGCATTCAAAGAAGACGAGTACCAAGCTGAAGTATTACCCCTGAAGGGCAGTAATACATCCGTTGTTTTGGGGATCAAAGAGATGCCCACTGACTTCTTTGAGAAAGATATAGTCTATATTTTCTTCAGCCACACTATCAAAGGCCAAGATTACAATATGCCCATGCTCAAACGAATCATGGATGTAGGAGCCACATTGATTGACTACGAACGCGTTGTCGACGACAAGGGCCGAAGATTGATCTACTTTGGAAACTGGGCTGGAATGGCGGGTATTTCTGATACATTCCGTATGCTTGGTGACCGTTTGGAAGCACAAGGAGTCACACCTAATCCATTTGCTGAAATGAAACCGACGTATGAACTGGGTGGACTTGCAGAGCTAAAAGAGGAGTTTACAATTCTTGGTCAACGAATCAAAGAACAAGGACTTCCACAGGAGCTCACACCATTTGTAATCGGCTTTGCTGGCTATGGTAATGTGTCAAGAGGTGCCCAAGAGATATTCGATATACTTCCTCACACAGACATAGACCCAGAAGAAATCGAACACATTTCTCCAGAATCACACTTGATTCACAAATGTGTCTTCAAGGAAGAACACATGGTTGAGCCGACAAAACCCTCTGATCAGTTCGACCTGCAGGACTATTACAAGCATGGAAAAACCAAGTACACTGGTGTGTTTCACAAGTACATTCCTTACATTACCGTGTTAATGAACTGTATCTACTGGACAGACAAGTACCCACGCTTGATAACAAAGGAGTTTATCCAAAATCATTGGAAACAAGAATCTCGAAGACTCCAGATTGTAGGAGACATTTCCTGTGATGTTGAGGGTGCGATTGAATTTACTCTTGACTGTACAAAAGCAAACAAACCTGCTTTTACTTATCTAATTGATGAGGATCGAGCTGAGCTAGGTGTCGTAGGCGAAGGTCCTGTCGTGATGGCAGTTGACAATCTTCCATCCGAGCTACCACGAGAATCATCTACATCTTTCAGTGAAACATTGCTTGATTTCATACCTTCCTTGGCGAAAGCTGATTTCACTGTTCAATTCTCTGAGCTTGACCTACCCCGGGAGCTCAAAGATGCCGTTATTGTATACCAGGGTAAACTAACTGAAACCTATCAGTATCTAGAGCAATACATAGGAGAACTATGAATGAAGAAAATACTATGTCTGGGTGCAGGTCTAGTAGCCCGCCCATACATCCAATATCTATCGGACAATGATTTCAACGTCATTGTGGCGAGTCGCACCATTAGCAAAGCTGAACGTCTGATTGAAGGCTGTAAGAATGCTGAAGCCGTGGCCTTCAACATAGCAGAAGATGATGCACTTCTTGAAGAGCTCACCGAAAAGGTCGATCTTGTCTGCTCACTTCTTCCCTATACATATCACGTGAAGGCTGCAAAAGTTGCTATTAGACACAAGACACACTTCTGCACCACATCATACATCTCGGATGATATGAAGGCGCTTGAAGACGATGCAAAGAATGCGGGCATATTACTCCTAAATGAATGTGGAGTCGACCCAGGTATCGATCATATGAGTGCAATGAAAATCATCGATGAAGTTCATAACGACAATGGCAAGATTGTGAGCTTCACCTCATTCACGGGAGGTCTTCCAGCACCTGATTCAAACAACAATCCTTATGGTTACAAACTGTCTTGGAGTCCACGGGGAGTACTTTTGGCTGGTCGCAATGATGCACAATTCCTTCGCGATGGAAATGAAGTCAAAATCCCTGGATCAGAGCTTTTTGAAAACTGTGAACCTATGGAAGTTCCAGGTATAGGCACATTCGAAGGATATCCGAACCGTGACAGTCTTTCTTACATTAACATATACGATATCTCTGAAACAAAAACAATGTTGCGTGGGACTTTCAGGAATACTGGGTGGTGTGGTACACTGGACAAAATTGCAGACTTGGGTCTTCTAAGCATAGAGGAACGATCTCTCGAAGGTATGACATATGCTGCTCTCATGCGAGAACTAGTATCGACCGATGACTCAGATGTCAAATCTGGGGTGGCCAAAGCCTGTGGTGTTGAACCCAGTAATCCAATCATCTCACGCTTTGAGTGGTTGGGCTTGTTTGAGGAGAAGCAGATTCCTTCTGGCATCAACACAATCTTGGATGCCCTCTGTAGCCTCTTCGAGGAAAAGATGCAGTATGCTCCTGGTGAACGTGATATGATAGTCATGCACCACGAGTTCGTGGCAGAATTTCCAGACAAGAAACAGAAAATTACTTCCACACTCATCGACTATGGTATTCCAAATGGGGATAGTTCCATGTCTAGGACCGTGGCCCTTCCAGTGGCTATAGCTAGCAAGATGATTCTTGATGGAGAGATTAACATAACCGGGGTTCACAGACCCATTATCCCTGAGATATATGAACCAATTCTCAAGGAGCTAGAATCACTCGATATCAAGATGGATGAGAAAACGTTTGATTTGTAAAAGTCAAAACGATGGGGACTGGGCACGGATCTAATACCTGTGTTCATTCCCCGACTCGCATCTGAATAGCCGCCAAGAGTTCCTCAGCCCTCTCAGTCTCTTTTTGAACTTCTGCAATCTCAGTTCTAAGCCTGTAGGTGTATCCTGAACGGTTTCCATACCGTTCTAGGTGAGCCTTACCATTATTCCACATTCTAGCTAGGTAGGTGGATGCAGTACTCTTAGGTAAGTCTTCACTGAATGAATCCTGATAGATTTCAGTCACATCTAGTGATGAGAATTTTCCATGCTTGAAGGATGCATAAATGATCACTTGCATCTTGTCATAATTACTCATTGACTCGAACCGAGTGTCATCCAGTCCGACCTCTGTGATTTCTTCACTAATGGGCTCAAAGACGTACCCAGTGCTTGTTTCTAGGAAGACCTTGAACTTGACAAACATCTCTTCGATACTTCCGCCTTTGACCTGAAAACTGGACTCTTCTCCCATTGTTTCGTCAGAAACAACTATCTTGAAATCAAATGGTGATTCGGTCAAAGCCATTATCTTTCTGAACCTATTCAGAGCTTCATCTGCTTTGACATACTTACACTGGAAGATCTCGCGTAGACCAGGAGCTGAGCTATAAGTGAATTCGTATACATAGTTAGTCCGGTCTTCTGTCAAACATTGTGTCTCCTTACTCTTGACTGTTCACAATTAATTACACTCACTCTGCAAATAAGTGTGAGTATGTGAATTGTCTATACCGAGATAAGAGCTACATAATGCGTCTATACACATATGGGACTCGTCCACCCTGTATTTACTGTGCTGACGTCCTGTCATGTCCATTTGACCATAAAAAAGGGTTATGAACCCTTATTTGGATAAATAAACAGGATTCTCCATTCGTTTTGTTATTCACAAATATATGGGTCTTGTGAATGAGCATGTAAGCATTTCATATGTCTTCTTACCTGTTTCCACTGGAAACGGAGGGGTGTGCTTATTCACAGGTATCACCGCATATATCGGCCCTCCGTTCTACTCCTAGAGCGATAAGATGTCTATTCTCTCCAGAGTATTCACAATATTGGCGCCATTCACAAGGGAACAGTGTGAACTGATGTAAACATGAACAAGTGTGAATTCCGAAAATAAGCGATTACTCCAAAGGAATCAGATAATCTTCAGGACGTTCACCCAAAACAAGCTGTGAATACTGCTTATTCTTTTTGTGATCTGTGACCACCTCCAGTCTCCCAGATGCCTCAAACTGGTCATCTGTAGAAAGTTGCTCAGTGAATCTCCCACGGTAACTGACGAGTTTCTCAATTTCTGTAGAGTCATCATCACACTCAACTTGGTATTCACAAGGTGTGAATATTGAATCTTGACTGCTCAATATTTTCCCAGCCACTTTCTGATATCCCATCATCTGATATGACAAATCGCCATAGACAAGATCAAGATCATGCGGATTCTTTACCAACCTGATGAAAAAGTGATATCTCCCAACTAAGCCCTGTAACAACTTCTCTCTCTCTATTTTTAGGAGAAGAGGACGAAAATCAGATTGTTTCTCCCACCTAAATGAAACATGTTCCTCAAGTAGTTGTCCTGAATACCTGTTGATCTCAGGAATATTATCAATCATTGAATTAAGTCTAGAATAGAATTTCCGGCAGGCCTTCAATCCATACACCACTAAATCGATATCCGAATCCTCACGTGCCACACCCACAAGCTGAGACCCTGTAAGTCCAATATCACTCCATTCAATCTCAGTTGCTTTCACCAGTTTCTCTACCAATGCAACAGTATGGTGTTGCAAAGGTGTGAGATCATCTGAGGTTCGCAATCGGGTTAGAAAGTCAACAGGATTGAGAATCTTCGATGTCTTTTGCCCAGACACTGACTGCACAACTCTTCCATGAGGTTTACTAGTCCACAGATACTCGGGATATTTCTCTCTGAGATAGATTTCACGTTCACTAAGATTGTACACTTTTCTGAATCCAGTATTCGAATCAGATGATGGGACATACCGGAGATATGCAATGATTCGATCTTCTGGATGGACCACACCTTTCACTTCAAAGACAAGACCATCTGTGGTTATGACAAAATAACCTTCGATAGGACCTTCTAGCACTGTAATCAACGCATCTAATGTATAGCATGGTATTAAAGCCGCTTGTCTTATGTTACATCATCATGACTGATAGACTTGACATCAAACAAGACTTTGTCATTTTCGAGCAGAACCCAGACTTGGTCTACCTGGATTCTGCAAGCACCACACTTGTTCCAAAACCCGCAGTTGCTGCCACAAGCAGCTTCCTGAATTCTGTAATTGCATCCACACGTCGAGGAGCACACAGACTCGCAGTAAGAGGTGGTGCCATTGTCGAAGATGTCCGAGAATCTCTGGCACAATTTCTGAATACTGAAAAATCACAGATATCATTCCAAAAGTCCATTCCCAGCGCTATTGCATCATTGATCTATGGTTATGATTGGAAAACAATGAACAAGACCAAAATCGTTGTTGCCCAGAGCGAAGAGAACTCTGTTCTTGTTGCAATACTACGAGTTGCTGAAGTACTTGGACTTACTGTTGAAACTGTACCCATAGA
This sequence comes from Candidatus Thorarchaeota archaeon, assembly GCA_019057595.1. The sequence goes on along the minus strand of DXJI01000003.1, from coordinate 83,167 downwards.
TGTCGATGGGGTTCTGTCACTCGAAATACTTGAAACCTCAATAGATGATGAAACTGGTTTTGTAGCAGTCGGTCATGTGACACCAGGGTTTGGACTTTACAATCCTATTAAAAAAGTGGCTAAGATTGCTCACAAAACAGATGCACTTCTACTGACGGATGCAACTCGTTCTACAGGATTCGACAATTCCATCATATCATTAGGTTCAGATATACTGGTTTTCTCAGGCAACGTCGGACTCATGGGCCCCCCTGGTCTAGCTCTTCAATGGATCGAAAAATCATTAGGGGAAAAATTCCGCCCTGGAATACTTGGTGGTTCTGCAGTTTCTGATGTTCAAGAAGGATCGTTCGAACCAGCCTTACAACCCGATAAATTCGAGCCAGGTTACTTGAACGTGCCTGCAGTAGCTGGACTAGGTGCTTCCTTGGAATATCTCACCAATCTGTATCAAGATGGATTCCATACTCATCTGAAAACCTTGTCAAAGTACATGCACAAAAGACTGACAGAACTTCCTAGTATCGTCATTTATGGTAAACCCAGTGAGAAAACCACCATCTTTGGTTTCAACCTCAATCCAGAGATTGTAAACTGTCATGATATCGCATTGTTCCTTGACGAGTCAAACGTGGCTGTCAGAAGCGGTCTCATCTGCGCTCATCCCTCAGTTCAAGCTATGGCAGACGAGGGAATAATCCAGGCATCACTTCATGCCTATAACTCAATCAAAGACATCGATCATCTAGTTGAAACACTTGCAACAATAACAGACCAGTTGCTATAACGAGAACGCAGGTGGATAGAATACAAAGTACTGCACGATGACCGCAAGAAGAATTCCACTAAGGACCAATCCCTTTCCTCTCTTATCATTCACCCCTGTGAACCAAAGAATTGCTCCTACAAGAACTACTACAAAAGCAGAGATGTTCCCAATGAAAATCAGGAAATCCCAAATCTCCATGAAGTATCCCGCTATCAGATTAGCGAAATCAGTCAAAGGGCTTAGAATCATATACGACCACATTGATTTTACACAATAATCTACTAGTCCTCGTGAATTTAAGGACCTCAAAGAACGGTCACTGATTTTGCGAGGTTACGGGGCTTGTCCGGATCATAACCTTTTCTTAGTGCCATATAATAACTAAACAATTGTAGCGGAACTACATAGGGCATTATGGAAAATTCAGGTTCTACATCATCAGGAACCGTAAATGAGTGGTCTGCTAAACTCGCCATGTCATTATCGTTCTTCTGAATCACTGATATGATAGATGCCCCTCTGGCTTTCATTTCCATTATGTTTCCAATCAATCTACTTCTAGTTTCATCAGTAGGAGCCACGAATATAACCGGATATCCATCCTGAACAAGTGCTATAGGTCCGTGTTTTGACTCTCCTGCAGAATATGCCTCAGCATGATTGTATGCAATCTCTTTGAGTTTGAGAGCTCCTTCTTCTGCTGTCGCCATCGAAATTCCTCGACCCAAGAAGAGAAGACTTGGACTATCATAGTAAAGGGCCGCAAGGCTTCTTGCCGTTTCTTCATTTCGTGAGATTACATCCGAAACCAATTCGGGCATTTTTTGCAAAGATTCGAGTTTTCTCTGTATGGTTGCAATATCCTTGAACCCAGTCAATTCTCCCAATTTCAAGGCAATCAAAGCCAGAGAACTCAACTGCACCATGAAGGTCTTAGTTGCCGCTACTCCAATCTCAGGTCCAGCTTGTGTAATTATTGTGTGATCTGCTAATCGAGTGATTGAGCTTCCAACAACATTTGTAATTGCTACGACTCTCGTACCAAATTCCTTAGCGAATTTAACAGCGCTTATCGTATCCGTTGTTTCACCAGATTGTGTAATAGCAATAATACAGTCCTTGTCTGACAGAGCACCATAGACAGTATCTGCGAAATCACTTGCCAACTCAAAGAAAGGGAGTATACCCGCTAATGATGCAAACATATGTCTTCCAGCCATTGCTGCGTGACCAGAAGTGCCCATTGCCAACATGTACACCTTATCAGATGATTTGATTATCTCAGCAGCTTCTTTGATAGTTTCAGGACGAAGCCTGAGCGTATTCCTAATTGCTTCAGGTTGTTCATGAATCTCTTTCAACATGAAATGAGGATATCCACTCTTTTCTGCTTGATCTGCAGTCCAACTTATCTTGATGGTATCACGTTCTACTGATGACCCATCAGAGAGTTTCTCGATTTGAATTTCATCTGTGGTCAGACTCGCTATTTCACCATCCAATAGTAGAATCATATCGTTAGTCATCGGAAGAAAAGCAGGAATGTCTGAAGACACATATGAAACCCCAGACTTTGTACCAATGACAAGAGGGTTACCATCACGAGTACATACTATCTTCCCCTGTTCTTTTGTTGACATGGCCACTATTGCATAGGTCCCTTCTATTCTCTTAGAAACTTCTTTCAGTGCTTCAGCCAGACTTAGTCCATCTTTCATGTAATCTTCAAGCATATGTGGAATTATCTCAGTATCAGTTTCTGATTCGAATTTGTGACCCTTATTACTAAGTTCCAATCTGAGTTTCATAAAATTATCAATAACACCATTGTGAATAACAGCAATCTCATTATCACAATCGAAGTGTGGATGAGAATTCAACATCGAAGGTATTCCATGAGTGGCCCATCGTGTATGACCAATACCAATAGATCCGGGCATTTCATCAAGATTCAGTTTTCTGTGTACTTCCTCAATTTTTCCCTGGTCCTTTTTGACATGTAACTTACCATCTGAAATAGTAGTTACTCCGACCGAGTCATAACCTCGATATTCAAGACGCTTCAGCGCTTGATGTAGAAAAGGTGCTACAACACCCCGTTTCTGAACTACACCAATTATTCCACACATCTTCAGGCTACCTCATAAGCAATAGAAGTCCCTTGTAGAATAGTGCAAAAAGCCTTTGTATCAGTGAAAATTAGCCAGTCAGCTCGATTTCTATGTACACCGAGTCAGGGATTCGAACCCGCATTATCTGTCGAATTGCTCTCTCGTCGGCATCAATATCAATCAGACGCTTGTGAACTCTCATCTCCCACTTGTCCCAAGACTCAGAACCTTGTCCACATGGTGTTTTTCGAGTAGGAACTACCATTCTACGAGTGGGAAGGGGAATTGGACCTGCCATTCGGACACCAGTCTTGCGAGTAATCCTCTTAATCTGATTACACACACCATCCAGGTGTTCAGTACTTGTGCTTGATAGTCTGATTCGTGCTCTTTGAGTCATCTAGAAAGTCCCTCACAGTAAGGGGGTCCGAAGCTTTCCAAATGTGAACTGGATAAAAACCTTGTCTTGTGTAGGAGACACACAGATTTCCTAGAAAAGCAATGTCCATAAGGAAGTCTCACAGCTGGACCGGTTGGTGACGTAATTGGAAAGTCCTATCCTCGTGAAACTTGGTGGGTCAGTTATAACCCACAAAGGGACATCACCACCGGCAACAAACGATGAGAACATTCATCGGATTACAAAGGAACTCAAGACATACAAAGGTGGTATTGTTGTAGTCTTAGGGGGAGGAGCTCATGGGCATCAAGCAGCTCATTCATACGGTTTTGGGGATCCCACTACCAATAAAGAACGACTGCTGATGGGAATTCCACACATTCGTCACAATATGTCGATTCTAGCATTGGAAGTTGAATCCGCACTAAACGAAGGGGGGATACCAACAGTTGTAATTTCTCCATTTTCAATATCGACATTAAAGAACAAGCAAATTCAATCATTCTCGACAACGATAATGGAGAGAGCACTAGAAAGTGGGTGTGTTGTGGTAACACACGGAGACGTCTGCTTTGATGAAGAAAGAGGCGCATCAATTCTAAGTGGGGACACAATTGCAGTCTATCTTGCGAAGAAGCTTGATGTAAAATCAGTTTACATTGGGACAGATGTTGATGGAGTTCTAGATGACAATCCAACATTGAATCCATCTGCAAAACATATTCCTGTTATTGATCACACTAACAGAGAGGATGTCCTAAGAAAAACAGGTCCTTCCAAGAACACTGATGTTACAGGTGGTATGTCAAAAAAGCTCAATGAGTTACTTGAGCTGGCAAAACAAGACCTTGATATCGTTATATTCAATTTGACTGTGCCAGGTCGTCTTACCTCCTTGCTATCAGGAGAGTCTGTTACCTGCACCCAAATAATGCCCTAATCTAAGACATCAATGCAGAAACTTTGTCATCCATAGTTTTTACAATCAGATTGCTAGGTGTAGTAATATCGTCTTCAAGGTATTCTGATGCTGTTAAAATACAGACAACTTGTGTTGATTTACAAGTCCTACAAGCCACATCACTATGGAGATGGAGTAGTGTATTTAGCTGCTGCTGATTGGGAAAGATAACATAAGACGTGTCACCAACGCAGAGGTCATAATACCCATGATCTCGAGATACCTCCTCGTTCCGTTTCTCTAGCGCTCCTTCAATAGCGTTCACAGCACTCTTCTTCAAATCCTGCAACACTGAAGAATTGACCAACCAGAGACCATCCTCGAGTTCGACAACCTGCGAGTCACCTTCAACCCGTAGTGCAATCAACACCTCATCAGCCAAAAGCTCGGTCAGAGCTCGCTTTCCCTCCTCTATGTTTAATGGAGCTGCTCTGCCTTTAAGAGACTGTAATGCAGTTGTTTCGATAAACTCCAATAAGTCCTCCCACTTTACTTGTCCGTTCGAGATATCTACCAAATCCTGAATCAGACCAAACCAGAGTCTTATCTGAATTGCACGATTAGTGGCAGAACCAACTTCATGCATAGCTCCAATCAAATCCTTTCTAACGACAGGCTCAGAGTCTTCAGTCAATTTGGACTGCACTGAAGAATCACTAGACAGATTAGCTGTATTACTGAAACTCTCAATAATGGAATCTAGAGAGCTTGGGAAAGCAGAAACGACACCGACATCATTGAACTCTTCAGAGGTGTCCATCAATTCCCTCAGTTTTGCTGCTGCTACACTACCCCTAACAACGACGAATAATTCTCTCACACCATTCTGCAATTTTTTCATCTGGGTCTTTATCTTATCTAGAGTGGTTTCCATTGAAGAGGCTCGTAAGTGCTCTGGAATGATTACTATTGCCTTTTCTTCAATGACAATATCTGGAAATTCTGGTATTTCAGATGATCTAATATCGTCCATCCCAAGTTTGTCATAGATATACTCAACAATCACACGTCTTACTGCATCCAGTGAATTCCCTGGAAGAGTGAATACAAATCCTCCAGGAACGAGTGCTAAAGCTTCTCTTTCTATGGTTCCTAGTGAAACGAGATTTCGAATCACTTCTGAAATATCATCATCTAAATTACTGGGATCCAATGTTGAGAGAAGGTTTCGAATCTCACCTTCCGTTGCCCATCCTTCAGCCGCCAAGAAAGCCACAACATGTCTTCCCAACTTGTCAAGTCTGTTGAATACAAGTGTCTGTGGTTCGACAACACGAACTGGTTTAGAATCTTCTACCTTTATTGTGTCTGTAGTAATAGCATCAGGTTCATCTTTCTGTAAGACTGATTCTTCAACCTGTGGTTGAACCACAGTCAATGACTTCATCTCAGATGAAGCGATGAATGGTTTTGTGGCAATCTCAAATGTTTCAGCATGTGGAATACTCATTAATGCCCTTCCACGTTTCAAAACCCGCAGATAACGTTCTTGCTGTTCATCTATTGACAAGAACCTGCCGCCAACCTGACTGTCGTAAGGTAGTCGGAACACAATCTTCGTGGAAGTGTTCGCTAGGATGTTAGATGAAATGTTGGGTCGTGTTGATACTACAATCACACCTTGTCCAGTTGCCCGTTGCAGCATCACCATGGACTCCCCAGTCGTAATATCTGCAGCAGAATGCCTTGTGTAACTCTCAGGTACAAGATTGCTAGCTTCCTCAAGAACTAGTACATGGTGCAATCCTTCTGATATTCCTCGTTTCATTGAACTATCAAAGATACGCTTTGCCACGAGATTATAGAATAGTCGTGCAGTATCCATTCCACCAGTTCTTGCAATATAACTCAAATCAAGAATTACTCGTTTTCCTAGGAGGTCCGAAATCCTTACAGCTTTAGGTCCCCCACTCAGTATTGATCCCAGTGGCTCTCTGTTCAGAATCTCAAGACGATTCAGGAGTGCGTCTCGAGTCATATTTCCAATCCGGTCTTTATTTGCCATTTCTGTAATTTTGCGAGTAAGAGCGTGTACGGAGTTATTCTCATCCAATGAATCTACAACATGTGCGACAGATTCTCTGAGGAGTTTCTCCATTGCTGGAGATAGCTCCGAAGAATCTCCTCTCTCATTAAGGAGTTCTTTCAAAATAATGAAGGTCGAATGAGCACAATTTTCGTCACCCTTCAGCTCAGGATCGATGAGGTCCATAGTGAATGAAGTGTCAATTCCTGGTCTAAGTACCAAGATTTCAGAGTCGCTAAAGCTCACTAGGTCATAGTATTCCGAACCTTTGACATCAAAAATCCACCAAGGTATGTCAGTCTGTTCACTCAATTGTGCCATGAGATGTTTTACAAGTGTAGTCTTTCCAGTTCCAGTAGCTCCCAAGATTGCAACATGTTCTCTCAGCCAGTCTATGTTCAAACCAACACTGGACAACCTACGACCCCCAAAGACAGTTTCAGCGATGACCAAGTCATTGTCCATCAATTCCTTTGCAGGAACAGGAAATGTAGGAGATAGAGTTGGTGTGATAACTGGTAACTGTTGAATTGGAGTATTAACAAAAGGTGTCAGTTTAGCTATATGCGTCCGCTGACTCTTCAAATGTCTTCTAGTGAGTAATCTGTATGCGGTACGTTTCCCAATCCCTTTGGTTGCAAGTTTTATCGAATCACTACCCCAGATAGAATGTACTAGCCCTATAACCCCATCCAAATCATGCACGGGTTTTTTATCAGGAAGAGATTTTACCACAAAATATACCGTCGCGTCAAACCAGCCTACTCTATCTTGGATTTCCTCATATCTTGTCAGAAGTTTCTTTTTGGCTGCGTGGTCCTGCAATGATTCTTCTTTTCTTCTTTCCTTTTCTTGGATGGTTTTCCATTGCCCCTCCAAATTCCTTTTTTCTTTGCTAGGTTTGGCAGTTGAAAAAACACAAGTCATACTTACATTGTAGCCTTGTCTGAGTGCCGTAAAGATGAAATTTCCAACTTGTGAAGCGTCATGGGATGGAGAAGATCGAGGTGTTCCTTGTAACAGTAGTAAAGTAGACTTTCCTTCACCGTTCATAGACCCATGGTCTTCAATGTTCATGTCCATGTCATTAATGTGATCAAGTGCCACTTCTGGTAAATTATCACTATCAAGTAGATTGAGTTCGACATTACTTAGGGATGCTAATAGAATTGCTTCAGTTCGAGTTGCTTCTCTTTTCAGAATTTCATGAATTTGCTTGATAGATTGACCAGTCGTTGTGATGAAGATACGTAGATATGGCTCTCCATTAGAAACACCCGCTTCAAAGGCCATGTTAACTGACTTGTTCATTCCTGCACGCATTGCCAATAGCATACTTTCGTTGTAACTTGGTTTACCATTATCATCAACATAAACCGAACCTGAAACAGACACAATATCCAAACAGCACGTACCAATTACATAATCGTCCAACTGAACCAGTAACACATTTCCATCGACAGTAATGACTGGTGTCTGAAAACGAATCTTACGAAGAGTCAGTAAAGAACCCATGAGGATTGGAATTGAACAAATTATCACTTCTATGGGCATCTTTAGAGGGATTTGAGGTTGGTTGAATAATCCAACTAGAGGTAGTAAATACACCAGAAGCAAATAGAGTAGGACAATAATAATCCCACTCATCCAACCCAGCCTTATCCAGAACCAAAATCTAGTCTGTTTTGAAGAAGAATCCGTTTTCGATTCATCTGCACGCGATAAGGGAAGTGGCATGAATTATTCCTCTTTGATGGCCTCTGGAACCAAAACATCGTACTTGTGCTCACCATATGAACACCCCTCAAAAATCCAAACAGACGTCCAAATACTGTAGGAGAATAAAAACCCGAAACCAGAGTGAATATCTGAGTATATCCCTTGGGGGTGTCAAATATCAGGAAGTCTTACTGGTTTCCAGCATTGATAGCAATAATCATTCCTCTCCTCTTTGTTTCGCTAACATCTGATATTGTGGCAGCTGAAAATGAAATTCAGGTCCTCCGAGGTAGTATAATCACGATACAAGTCACGATTCTTCAAAACGGCAGTTATGGGGATCCAGTCCAAAATCAGCGTATCCACTATTTTGATCAGACATTCAATACATTTCTAGGTTCTTCAATTTCTGACCAGAATGGTATTGCATCCATTGATTGGGAAATACCAATCGAACATCTCCTTGGAATAACAGTTCTCAATGCAACTTTTTACGGGAATGAATCTCTCTCTTTGTCACCCTCATTCCAACGAATATCCATTCTAGTACAGTCTCGCACTTTCATAGAAGTCGACCAGATTGCTGCAAAGCTTGCCCCGGGAGACCTGTTATCATTCAATGTTCATCTAGTGGATGATTCAAATTTTTCAATCTCAAATGAAATTCTTGAGATTACTCTAGATGAATCTCACCTTGCATTCATCACAACCAATAGCTCGGGAATGGCCGATTTCAACACTCAAATTGATGAGAGATTTTCCCTAGGAATACACTCATTGAAGATACACTATAACGGCTCTCATAGCTACTCTCAATCATTGTTAGAAACAATTATAGAAATAAACAGTCCAATATCGATTTCCATTCAAGTGTCAGAGAATGCTATAATTGGATCGAACCTGCAAGTCGAAGCCACGATAACAGATCTACTCAACCGCGCTCTTTCAAATTCCATTCTTTCCATGTTAGATATGACTTCTGGTCAGAGTTTTTCAGTCCCCATAAATGGTGAAACAACAATCGATTTCCAGTACCTTCTACAAGGACCTCCAGGAACACATAATCTTATCATAGAAATCCTAGAAAACCCATTCATTTCTAATAATCAAAACACCGTGAACTTCACTGCTTGGTCAAAATCTGAAATTGTACTTGTGAACTCTGGAGTAGATCAGTATGCTTTCCCAAATCAAGAGGTCACACTTGAGGTCAGACTTGTTGACTGGAATGGAAATAGTTCTTTGAAATATCTTCATCTATTCATTAATAGTGAGGCATATACCTCAACAACCACTAACGGTGAAGGGCTTACAACATTCACGCTTCTAGCTCCCATTATTGAAACAGAGTACAACATATCTATTGTTTATCTTGGAAACATCAGTAGGTTCGAGCTCCCTACCAAGTATGATTACAATCTAATCGTCACTACTTTGATGCCAATCGAAATCGAACTGGATTCGTATGAAGTGGTTGCACCTTTGTATCAGATTTCAGTACAGCTCATAGTAAGAGGCCTAAATGGATCCCTCCTGAATGGTATACGGGTGAACTTCAATTGGCTATCTTCCAATTCAATCACTGAGAGTTACGATGAGGGTCTGATAATACTTCAACTCACAATCCCTTCTGTAAGTGGTAGATACTTTCTATACTATGAGTCAGAACCTACAAGCTTTGTTGAATCCGCCGCAGGTTCAATATTGATTGAGATAACGTCAAGTGACATCATGTCGACAGAAGGTGTTGGGATTACTGGTATGATTTTCGTCCTGTGTGCATCAATCGGACTAGTGGCTGTTCCAGTCATTAGACGCAGATATCTTGTAGGGTGAAAAGAAGTGGTGCTCCGGCCGGGATTCGAACCCGGGTCGAGGGGTCGAGAACCCCCCATGCTGGGCCGGACTACATTCGGTATCGCCGTAGAACTTCTACAGCATTCTACCGGAGCCAAGAATGGTATGCCAGTCCGGAGCGAGAGGTCCCTCCAGACTCTAACAAATAAGCCTTTCCCCACGAAGAAATTCAATCTCAACTATGGTGAACCAAACAACTGAGTTAGACTACTCCAACTGTCCTGCAAGAGCTGAAGTAAACCTTCTACGACATCCTGCGCCCATCCTGTTGCTTGGAGGATAACAGCAATCACAATAGAAACTGTCACAACAGCAAGACCCAGAAGAAGACTTTCTTCTACTAGTGGCCCACCTTTCTCATTTCGGATCAATCCAGTATCCTCTGTCATAGAGTCTTGTTTGTTTTCATCCTTTTAAGGCCCCCAAAGAATCATGATTTCTAGGGTTCACTTTTGGCAAAGTTCAATGGATGACCTTTTGCCCACAGCTGTTCACTCAGCTGTTCTAACTTGGACTGATAAGACTTGGTAGCCATGATTTCTGTAAGGTTTCCAAGAGCTGGGATATGGCTTTCGAACCCTAAATCTCTCGCATAGGATAGAAATGCACCATCGTGAGCCCAACTACTATGACCCTTTCTGACATCATAAACTATATTGAGTCCAGAGAATTGCAATAGCCCATCAACTTTCTTTCTTCGAATTTCGACAATTTCTTTCACCCTGCGGTTAGACTCACCAGGTATTGGTCTTTCCAAGGTAACTATCAAATCCATCATTGCGAGACTGGAATCCTGGATACCGTGGTTGAGTTTCCATCTAGAAACAAGGCTAGATGAAGAGCTGCTATGACAGGTCTGTAATGTTCGTAGACCTGCTGCAATCGCTTGAAAGAGAGCATTACTGTGTTCAGCTGTTTGTATTTCACCAAGAATTAGATAGTCTGGAGACCTATGTAGACATTTGACAATCTCACTGCTTTTGTCGGATTTACTCAATTTTTCGTCCACAGGATCCACTCTGAACCGCACCTGATGATGCATCTCCTGATTTCTACTCTCTACAGCATCTTCAATGTAGATTTTCCTCCACCAGCGTGGCGTAGTCAAATCTAAAGCATTGAGAAGTGTGGTCTTACCCGTACCTGGTCCCCCTGTAATGGTTATATTAAACCGACACGCAACCGCAAGAAGCAATATCGAAGCCAATTCGGGAGTAATTGTGTCATTATCAATCAAATCAGTTACTGTAAAGGGGCGATTTCGTGCACGACGAATCTCAAGATGCAGTCCATCCGGACTAAGGGGAGGAATGCTAACTGAGAAACGTAATGACGCTCCAAGAACCTGTAGTTCCATCTTAAGAGAAGGATTGCTTCTATCTAGATGGAGATTACTCTCAGCTCGAATCAGTGTGACAATCTTCGGTACATCACACTCATTGAAAGTAATTGCTGTGTCACATCTTCCCAATCTCTGATGATCAAAATATACACAAGCACCTGGATGGTCGAGATAAACCTCTTCCACCAAATCATCCAGTAAAATCGGTAATAGTGGTCCAAGAATACTTCTACGTTGAGCTATAATCTCTGAGAGAGTCTTCCTAGTGGTTTCATTGATTTCAGGGATTAGTTTCAAGATGTGCTGGGAAACAATATCAGTAGCTTGCTCAAGTCGTTGAGTTACTCCTTCCCTTATGGAAACTGTGCCATTCTCAAATTTAATCGTTGAATTACTCAACTCATCGACCAAGGAGAACTCAAGCGCGGTTCGTACGATGGGAATTGAGTGGTACTGAACCCGTTTTCCTGCACTCTTAAACAGAGCCAAGTATGACTTCACTTTATAGATTTCAAGAATATCATCTAACTCCTCGAAAAGAGGATTGTTCCCCTCCATGAACACAGTTTCCCATCCATCGACATACCACGGAGGACTGGTCTGATACAGTCTACCAAAGTCACAGAAGTGGAGAAAGCCTCGTTCTGCCTCGATCAACATCACACGATTTTGGCTTGATGAAGACTTCCCAACCTGTTCCAAAATGTGACATCCTGAATCAGTTCTATCGGGGCAATTCTCACATCTTCCTACGGGGCATCGAACTAAGCTGGTTTCTGAGTTCATCTAGTCAGTCACCTCATTAGGATTCCAGCTATTATCCAGATGGTTCAAAGATAATCTCATAGCAAATTGAGAATCATTGTACAACTTCTTGAGACAGCTCAATTATCTTCTTCATCATTCCAAAATGGTCACGGATACTGTACTCTGCAACCTTTGTGGCATTTGATGCAAGCTTTTGAGTGAGAACTGCACGCTTATTGTGTTGAACCGCGATTACTCGATCACTAGCATATGCTGCCGAAACAGTGAATATGAAAGGATTCCGTCCACCTCGTTTGGATGCTGGTATCATGTCGAGAACCTCCACCACCTTGTTTCGAAGAGCACTCTCGTATTCCTTTGCTTCCCATCCTCTTGCCTGTACTTTACTGACCACTTTTGGATTGTTCATCAGCATTGATATCACTCTTGGTATGTAATCCTCGGGCCTTCGAATTTTAGGCGAGTATCCAGTCAATGATTTCAGTCTGAGCGCTTCCCTTACAATGGCTCGCACATTGACTCGATGTCCACATTTCTCAAAAACATCAGCTATCTCATCCAGAGTTATTGGAGCCTCATCCTTGAACTCTCTGACAGCCATCAAGAGACATACTGCGATTAACAGTATATTGTTACTTATTCTTTGAGGAGATTCGGATACCACTTTCTTGTAGAGATATGCTGTGCGATCACGAACCTGCTCATTGAGCATAAGAAGCTTGGATACATGATTCAGCGTTCGGAGAGCTCGATACTTTGCCTCGTTCTTTCCAATTCTGACTCTGGTACTGTAGATTGTCTTCAATCGTTTGAACTTCTTCTGCATCCTTCCTGACAATGCTTGTCCTTGAGAATCTTGAAAGTATCTGTCCTTATGAAAACCAATATAGCTACCAAGTCCATCTACGATATGCATCCGATTTCCTAGTGATACATAGACGCTGGCGTCAGGAGAATTGGCATTAGGCCGCTGCCCCATCTGGTATGTTGGTAAAACATACTCTCTTGAGAGCACCAAGCCACATTCACCGCATACTATATGTCCTTGACTGGTGATTAGAAAACCACTACAATCTGGACAAGATTTCAAACCTATTGTTTTAGATTCACATATTCCATTAGTCAAAACCACACCCATCAAAGAGGTAGACAATCACTCCTAACTAACTTTCAGATGCCCCGTATACACTCACAGGGAATACCAATTCATCTGAGTGAACTTCTGCTGGTATAGAACAGGTCCTATCGGCTTGGTCAGAAAGAGATAACCGAAAGTATTCTTGTTTTACATTATTGCCAGGAAGAATTTGTCAGAGCTGAACGTACTACTCTGGTTTGGAGTTGGTTTTCCAAGAGAAAGAATCAGCCTTAGTCCCCCCACAGATCCAATAACCTCTAAGCCATCTTTTGTACTCTTCTTGAAGATACCGCCTTCCACATAGAGCTTGGCTTGTTCTCCTTTAAGAATGGGTTTTGAATCAATGATGACACTGATAGAATCATTTGTATTCAATGTGTCACAAAGTGCTTCAGGTAATTCCAATGTGAATGTAGCACCTTCACTTTTCGAAGATACCTTCAACAACTTCAATCTTCCAGTTTCTGTTTCTTCAACAGAGTCAATGACTGCATTCTTGAGTCGAATTACCATTTGAAATACACACTCTAACTTGTTAGAATCTTTGACTGACGGCTAGCCGATGTGAATTAAACCTACCGTTGAAACCATGTGCTGTTTTTTAGGAAAGGAAATGACAGTTTCTTGGTGTAGATAGGTGAAGAGAAGGAAGCGCGCCCTATTCCCAATATCCCTGTTACTTACAGTATGTTTAGTAATACCGGTTTCTGCCTTTTATTTTGATTTCCAGTATTTCGAAACTGACAAACTTGTATACGAAGTTGGCGAAACAATAAACATGGTGGCAAAACTAGTTGCAGATTTCAGCCCTCAGGGTTGGTGTTACGTGTCGTTTGCTGCGGTGACAGATCTTGGTCCAGCGTTTGCGGATGAATACTTCATCCAACCGTCCCCTGATGTTCGTTACTTGAATTCCTCATACACCATTTTACCAGAACATACTACTCCGAATATCACTGGAGTTCAAGCATTTGTTCTCTTCAATGTTGAGATATTTGATACTGTTTCACAAGGTGCAGGAAACAATATCGAAATCACGATAACCCGAGGTCACCTCGATGTAGTCCCCGAAACGCCACTGATAGTTCAATCAGGGATTGATACCACACTCATATTCAATGTGGAGAGTGTTCACAACAGTAGCATAGCCTACGCCAACAATCTAGTTAACCTTCACATAGAAAACTCAAGTTCGCAGATTATCCTTGATATCAACACAGTAACAAATACTGGAGGACAGGCATCATTGAACTGGAATGAATCCCTAGGACCTCCAGGAGTGTACAATGTTACGGTTTCCAGTAGTGGAAATGAAGACTTTCTACCTTTCTCAGAATCATTTCAAGTCACTGTACTCCCAGCCCTATCGAACTTGTCTATAATTTCTTCACCCTCATCTATTCACTGCCAATCACCTGATGGAAGTTACGTTGAACAAGCTGATATCATTGTAGAACACATGAATCTGGATTCTGTTCCTGTGAACGATAGTTCAATCACTTGGGCAACGAGTTTTGGGACTGGTCCGATGACTAATCAAGGAAGTGGACAATACTCAGTTTCTATCCCATTTCAGACAAGTTCAGGAAGTCATTCGATCAATATCACTGCTACAAATTCCCGGTATCAAACAGTCCGAGAAACAGTTCTCATTGATGTTCTGGCCAATTCTCTTCTGTTCACACCACTTCAAACCTCATGGAGTGTGACAAGAGGACTGAATATCACAATTGGTTTTGTTGTTGAATCAGAAATTGATTGGAATCAATCGGTACGAGTGCAGTTCACTGATGAATACAACGAGTTTTCACTGGAATCAGATATCTATCCTGAAACTACTGGCTATCTTGAAATCCCGACCTCATCAGGTTTTTCAATTGGACTTCATACGGTGAATGTATCTACAAACAGCGTCTACTATGCATTTCAAAACCACCCTCAGATTGCTTTGGAAATCATAGGAACAATGAACATGAACACATCAATCAATTCGGCATTCTATGGAGAATCACTGAATTTCACCCTCGATATCTTCGATGATGCAAATGAAACAGTCAGTCTGATTGACATCTACGTATATTGTGATGATATTTTGGTACCTTTCGCGACACTCAGTGATGCAAACTCAAGTATGCTGCAGTCTTTCATACTTCCTGTCTGGATTTTCCCCGGTCTACACAACATCACAATCAGAGTTGAAAGTGCTTTCTATCAACAAATCAATCGAATGATTATTGTCCAAGTCTGGATGAGAACAAACATTTCCATCGTGATTACACCTAACCACGAGAATATTCAAGATCAAGTCATTGATTGGAGAATCTCGCCTGGTTCTATCATTCGGCCTCCTCCAATTTTCCGGAGTGGAACAACTTCAGCTGAACCTTTCACTGCTCGTTCAACCTCTCTTGACAGTTGTCCAAGATTAAGCTCGGGAACCAATATGTGATTGACAGATTTTCCAAATCCCGCCACTGCGTCATCAGGGAATGGCCAGAGAGTTCTCAGTCTCATGGATCTGAATTTTGAGCCAGAACTGGTAGCCATGAGTTCCTCTACTGATCGAGAAGTAGAGCCGAATGACACAATCCCCCATTCGGCTGTGTTTGGTCCTGAAATAAGATAGTCTTCAATGATATCGTGAGCATCATGAATCTTCTTGGAGAGTCTTCTGACAAGCCCATCGTGCACTTCGGGGTCTGAAGTCTTTCTGAATCCCTGCTTGTTATGAGTGGATCCAGTAACGAGCAAATCATGACCATCGCCAAATTTCGGCATCAGAGCATGTCCCTCGGAATCAACACCACCAAAGGGCTGAGTTCCAGATTTTGCAAACCGTCTCTTCACAGTGACATCCAATGACTGATCAACAATGACTTTCTCCCGAGAGTGTCCAACCACCTCATCAGATAACAGAATCACTGGATGTCTCAGTCTTTCTGAGAGTGAAAAAGCTCGAATCGTCAACTCATAGGTTTCCTGTGCAGAATTTGGTGCCAAAACCACACTTTCATAATCTCCGTGTGATCCCCATCGTGTCTGCATGAAATCACCTTGAGCTGCCTTGGTGGCCTGTCCAGTACTAGGGCCTGCTCTTTGAACATCCACAATGACACATGGTGTTTCAGTCATTACTGCATACCCAAGATTCTCCTGCATGAGACTAAAACCTGGTCCTGAGGTAGCGGTCATAGAAAGTTTTCCTCCCCACGAGCTGCCAATGACTGCAGAAACTGCTGCAATCTCATCCTCCATCTGGAGATATACACCGCCTACTTTTGGTAGTTCTCTCGACATTATCTCTGCAATTTCAGAAGCGGGGGTGATTGGATAACCTGCAAAGAATCTACACCCTGCGACTATGGCAGCCTCAGCACAGGCTTGATTTCCCTGCCAAAATCCGATGGTTTTAGTCATGATTCAGGTCTCCGGACTAGCGATGGCTAGCTGTTCAAGATAAGTATACTCTTACGGTCATATTTGCCGATAGTCTTTTATCAAATATATCTCGGATGAGTTGTTCAGCGACCGTTGTCTAGTCTGGTTAGGACGGAAGCTTCCCAAGCTTTCAAGCCGGGTTCAAATCCCGGCGGTCGCACCAACCAATTTTCGTCAACTTTAAGGGAGAAGAGACAATTACAATAATTGGCGAGTGATGATTGCTATGACCCCAATGAGTCAGAAATGACGATGATATGGATCTTGAGTTAGGAGCTCGCCATTACTTTCGGCAACCTACCCTATGTTTGTTCGTTTAATCGTACCCTCCGCAAATCCTTTTAAGGCACATAACCAGAGCTGGTTCTTGAATTCCATGTCGCACGACTATATAGAAGATGAGCTCAGCAAAAGTAGTGTTTTCAAGTCAGAACAGTTCTTATCCATTGACTACGTGCCAGAGAATCTTCCACATAGACAGTCTGAGATTCGAGCCTTGGTTCAAAGCTTCAAGACATTGATTAGTTCACCAGGTCGCACGAGTCACAAATTCATCATTGAAGGTCCAGTAGGAACTGGAAAAACTGCGGTTGCTAAACGATTCTCGGAACAGATGATTCAGGCTGCCAAACGACGCAACATCAGACTTCATAGTATCCATATCAATTGCCGGGTCAATAAGACTGCATATCTTGTTTTTCTTCGAGCCTTGAGAGAGTTTAAACCAAAGTTTCCCAGACGTGGACATTCTCCTGATGAATTACTTCAAATACTAGTCGAAGTCCTTGATGAGGAGGACAGATATCTTCTATTGATTCTTGATGAACTAGACTATTTCATCAGACAGAGAGGTGCAGATATTCTCTATGACCTGACCCGGATTATGGATGATCGACTGAATGCAACCCAGCGACTATCCATCATTGGAATCGGGCGGAAAATTCCCCTTGATGAAGATATTCTCGATGCAAGTACACTTAGTACACTCCAACGAAATATTCTACGGTTCACAAAATACAACCGAGAAGCCCTTTATGACATTCTTAGAGACCGTGTTGAAATGGCTTTTATGAAAAACGCAGTCATGGATGAAACAATTCAGGTCATTTGTGACATTGCGTCAGAACACGGTGACGCACGATATGCAATTGAACTCTTATGGAGGGCCGGAAAGAGTGCAGATCGCGATCAGAAAGACATACTGATTCCAGATTACGCTAGACGTGCCAAAACCGATACTCATCCTGAATTGAGAAAGGAAATTTTTGCCACTCTGCCCACCCAACACAAGCTACTTCTATTGGCTGCAGCGAGACAACTCAAAGAAATCCGTAGTGCCTATATCACAATAGGTGAGGTTGAGGAGATGTATCGGTCAATTTGTGAAGAATACTATGAAGAACCGAGAGCCCACACCCAGATATGGGAGTGGGTGCAGGACCTCAACGCTCATGGAATAATCGATGCGAAAAAATCTGGTACCGGTCAGAGAGGTCAGACTACCCTCATTGGTTTCTCAGAAGTTCCTGCAGAAATGTTAGAGCAGTTCCTATCAAGTCTGCTTGATACAACAAAGGAGGCAACTCGAAAACAAAATGAGCGCTGAAACCAACAACACCGTTCCAATAGAGGATGTATTCTCATCACGAGGTCGGATAAAGATACTCAAAGAGCTAGCCATTTCCAATGAACTAAACATATCTGAGCTCTGTAGACGAGTTGATCTGAATCATAGCTCTACAAAAGCTCATCTTGCAGTCTTGTTGAAAACAGGCCTTATAGAAGAGAAGAAGTTTGGGAGAATCAAAATCTATCGATACAGGATTGAGGATCTACGAGCACGGTCTCTGAGGAGTTTGTTCAATCTATGGGAGTCATGATATGACAGACTACCTAGCACGTCTGTTCTATCTTGGCGACAGATACCATGGATCACAATACCAACCAGGAATTGATACCGTTCAAGGAAAGCTAATTGATGCACTAGCTAGTTGGAGTGGAGAAACCCATTCACCTCAAACAATCCAACTTTCAGGAAGAACTGATCGGGGAGTTCATAGTTTAGGACAGCTAGTGATGGTGAGTACGAGCAAACGTATCGATGTTGATAAAATCAATAGACACCTTCCAGAAGATATTCAACTTTGGGCGTCAGCAAAAGCTCCTGTTGATTTCAAACCACGCTACAGTGTGCTAATGCGCCACTATAGATATTATCTTCCAAAATCCTGGGAGTTTATCAATCGCACTGCAGTGAAGAATGCCATCAATCTACTGATTGGTTCCAATGATTACAATCATCTATCAAAACCTGATAATAGTCGAAACACGATGACCACAATTCTGAATATTTCTCTCCAAGATACTAATGGAAGGTTCTGGCTCGATATAATCGGGACCCGTTTTCTCTGGAAATTGGTTCGAAAGGTTGTCACCCTACTATCAGATGTCGGGTCCGGAGAAATCAGATTTGACGAAATCAATGATATACTCACTGGACGTGTGTCAATCCCAAGTGGAATAATGCCTGCTCCCCCCGAGAATCTCGTTCTATTAGAATCTGTAGTCCCACTGAGGTTGAAAACCAACAAATATGCAATTCGCAGGATTTCGGCTCATCTCAAAGAAAGGTTCGAACATCACAACCGGTCGATAAGAACTCTGGACAATGTCATCGATTTTTTCTCTGGACCAGGGATGACTCCTCGACATTCAACCAAGAAGCAAAATCCTTCAGAGCCCTTGGATTAATCTTGATAATCTGTTGAATGGTATCTAGATGGGTTTGTCGAACACGCCTTTTCGACACCCCAGTATGAGTTCCAAGAGAAGATCTTATCGAGGATTGTTTGTCCCGTTCTCTGTTGCCCTGCCAAACAAGAAGCGGCCAAGTGGGCTGCGAGTATTCAACTCTCCGAAAAGGAGTAATTGTTCTACTCATTGCTACTCCAGTAGCTAGAAACTCATAGACATACGCAAGAAGTTTCCAATTTTGACTTCTCATGATTCTTCCAAGTGATACGTCCGCAAGAGATAACCCCTCCAACCCATCATTCAATTCTTTTGATGAAAGAAGATGGAGATGCAGATTCTCTTCAAGCCATAGAACCAATGAATCGTGAGCAAGTTCTGATTCAGACAATATTCTTCTAGCTATCTTCGGATCATTAGATGCAAAAAGATGCCGTAGAGTTTCTTCAGTGCCGCGTCTGACATCCCTAGAAGATGCAGTGACCTGAGATGTCGAACCACCTCGGACATGTGACTCTAGATCTGAAACCGCTGCTCGTAGGTCTCCTCCTGCATTCTCGATTATCTCTTCAAGAACGTCAGCAGTCACACTTTCCTTGTTCTTTGATAGAATGCGCTTTAGAACCACAGTCATATCATCGTTCTCAATGAGCCCAAAATTGAATACCTTGCACACTTTGAATAGGTCCTTGAGCCTTGGACTATTAGGATCGTTTGCAGTCATGACAATGGGATGCACAGCATCCTTGATTACCTTCAAGATTGCTCCGACTCCCCCTCTATCACTAGTACCCGAAAGACCATCGACCTCATCCAAGAGTATGAGCCTGTTTCGACCATCAAGGGTCATTTGTGATGCAGATCGCCACACAAGAGTTTCAATACTATCTTTGTTTCTCTTGTCACTGGAATTGAACTCAACCAATTCCATATCCAGGTCATTGGAAATAGCTCCCACCGATGCGGTCTTTCCTGTACCTGGTGGACCAATTAAAAGAGCTGCACTCTTACTCGGTGTTCCTGAAAGCCAAGACTCAATCCAGCTTTTCAATGCCTTGACTGTTTCTGGATTTCCAACCAAATCTCTGAGGCTTCTCGGTCGATGTTTTTCAACCCATGGTAGATTTTCACTCATACAGACTCACTACCAGTTCCAATCCTTGCCAATAGTGATGCCAACTGAATCTCTCCATTTGCACCCTCCCCAACACGAAACTCTATCTCTGCAGTGTGCTCCAGTATGTCCATCCTTTTGTGAGGTTCAAGACCCAGACCATCAACTTCGCGGTGCATCTGTTTCACAAGATCAACAGGTGAAACACCTTGTTGATAGATCAGGTTTCTGAGACTATCAAGAGAGTCGACATATCTTCCCTCCTGCGCGTCAACTAACATCTTTCTAATTGTTTCTGGACTTGCTCTTCCTGAAATTGAGTACACAATCTCATCTGTCACCTTTTCACCAGTAGATGATGCGGCCTGAAGAAGGTTCAGAGCTGCTCTCATGTCACCTTCTGCAAGGTATAGAATTGCCTTGATACCTGCTGGTGTAAGGTTTACACCTTCCTTTTTTGCGACAAACTTAAGTCGGCCGGAAATATCCTCTTCACTTAATCTTGAGAAACGGAAGATTGCACATCTGGACTGGATTGGGGGTATAATCCTACTTGAGTAGTTACAAATCAATACCATTCTACATGAGGCTGCAAACGACTCCATGGTCCGCCGAAGAGCATGCTGAGCGTCTGCAGTAAGGTGATCCGCCTCATCAAGAACCAGTATCTTAAACGGCGCGTCTCCGGAAGGCATTGTTCTAGCAAAGTTCTTGATCTGGTTTCTGACAACATCAATTCCTCTCTCATCGCTGGCATTGAGCTCCATGAAGTTTCGATTAAATGTTTCACCAAAGAGGTCTCTCGCCATCGCCATTGCTGCAGTGGTCTTACTAGTTCCTGGCGGTCCTGAAAACAGACAGTGTGGCACAACCTTGTTCTCAACGAATTTCTTCAGGCTGTCAATCACCGATTCCTGACCAATTATTCCACTCAATGTTGGCGGTCTATACTTCTCAGTCCATAAATCAAGATCCATTGGTATTCCTTCCATTATCAGATACATTAGTTAAGTTGTCAGAATATGGCACGACACATCCATGACCCCTTAAAAGATTCTCTGACAATTCGACACAATATGAATCGTTTCCGGACTTAATCACTATTGGCTCGTCGTCAAAGAGCAAGGCCTTTATTTCCAATAACACTGGCTGTGGTGTGGGAATTCATGAAGCTGTGTAGTGAAGCAAATGATGTGATGGAACGGTTCGATATACTGTTCCTCAATGAGGTCCGTGAATGTATCTTCCAAAAACCACTTCCAGAACTCAATGTGAGTGGACATAAATTGGGTCCATTCAAAAAGGGTGATAGAGCAAACCTACCCAATTGGGTTATTGAGAGGCTTTTAATCAATGATATAGTTGATGTTACTCCAGAGGATGCATATGATTCTGTCAGACGTCTTCAGAACCTCTATCGAGAAGAAGAGAAACAACCACATAAGCTGCAGACATTTCAACCATTCCTCTACACTGCGTTCGGAAGGAAGTTGCTACGTCTTCAAAGTGACAAAACATCGATAGATCCGCGAAAATACGAAGAGATTGAAAAACTACAGCGAATGGTTCCTTTTCTGGTGGAAACCAGACTATCCAAAATCTTACGTGTAGCTAAATCAGGTGCATATCAAGAAAAACGGAAACAAATGGCCCATGAAGAACGATGGCTCTGTGAGGAACTTATTGACCTGCTATCTGGATGGCGCCAAAAGATTTTGGAATAGGTTAGGCGTAATAGTGTCCATTAAATACGAATCTTGAGGAACTAAGAATCGTACATAGAACGGTTGTCGAGGCAAGGAAAGATGTCTGGGTATGACGAACAGGATCGGTTTGCAGAGTTTCTGAGGACCTACAAAGATGAAGATGGTGCTGCCACTTATTGGCGACGAGTTCAACAGATGTCTCTCAATGATGAAGTTTCACTCACCGTGAATTTTAAAGATCTTGTTAGCTTCGATAATGTGTTCACAGCCCTCGCAGCTGAAGACCCAAAGAAATTCTTGGAAATGACAAGTAGTGCATTAATAGCCGCGTTGAGTGCCGAGGACATCGATTATGTCACTGGGCTCGCTGACACAAGTATCATAAAAATCCGTTTCGTTGGATATGAAGATACTGAACATGTCCCGCTTCGTACAATTCGTTCCCGTCACATTGGAAAGTTAATCCACATCAGTGGCATCTTGATGCGTGCCAGTGAGGTCAAACCCCTCCTAGTGAAAGCTGTCTTCCTCTGCCGAATCTGTCAAGCAGAAATCCCTCAAGATCAAGATGAAGGGAAATATACAGAACCCGCATTATGTCCAGTCTGTACAAAGAAGACACCAATACAACTAATACTCCAAAAATCACAGTTCAAGGACTGGCAGAAAGTCAGGATACAGGAAGCACCTGAAGAACTTCCACCAGGACAAATGCCCCGTTCAGTCGATGTCATTCTAGAAGGCGACATTGTCGATATATCCCGACCAGGAGATCTTGTCAAGGTCACAGGAATTCTACAAACCACTCCTGATTTCTCGCGAAGGGGTGGCAAATTAGCCACATTCAACGTGTTCATCGAAGCAAACGGTGTCGAAATCTCTGAGAAAGAGTATGAACAACTACAGATATCTGAAGAAGATCAAAAGCGCATTGAGGAACTGGGAGAACACCCTCAAGTCTACGAGAGGATTTATGCATCCATAGCACCGGCTATTAAAGGTCATGACGATATCAAAGAATCAATTGCCCTTCTCCTCTTTGGTGGAGTGCAAAAAATGCTAGATGATGAAGGATATACCCGTTTGAGGGGGAAATCTAACATATTGATGATTGGTGATCCTGGGACAGGAAAGAGCCAGATACTCAAGTTTGTTTCTGGACTTGCTACTCGAGGACTATACACTTCTGGGAAAGGTACAACCGCTGCTGGACTTACTGCAGCAGTCGTTCATGACACGGAATCAAGCGCAATGACTCTTGAGGCTGGAGCACTAGTACTGGCTGACCAAGGAATAGCTTGCATAGACGAGTTCGATAAGATGGACCCCAATGACCGCACAGCAATACACGAAGCCATGGAACAACACACGGTTAGTATTGCAAAGGCAGGTATTGTGGCTACACTAAATGCAAGAACTTCAATTCTAGCAGCTGCGAATCCAACCCTAGGCCGTTATGAAGACTCTCTCACACTCCAAGACAACATCAGACTGCCTTTTACAATTCTCTCAAGATTTGACCTGATTTGGATTATGGTCGATACTGTGAATGTCGAGCAAGACCGAGAGCTGGCCAAATTCATTTTAGACATGCACCAGAAGAAGAAGATACAAGATGTAGCCGCAATACCCCCTATATCCCCAGATTTTCTTAAGAAATACATTGGATATGCCAATCTTAACGTGACTCCGCAACTCACTGCTGAAGCAGCGGAGGTAATAGAGAATTTCTATGTGGATTTGAGAAAGAGTGCAGAAGGTGGAGGAGCAATTCCGATTACGGCTCGACAACTTGAATCCCTTGTCCGTTTGGCAGAGGCACGAGCAAAGATGGGACTTCGGTCCGAAGTCAACAAAGAAGATGCCAGAGCAGCGGTCCGTCTCATGGAAGAATCTCTACGAATGGTGGCCCTTGACAGAATAACAGGTAGAATTGACATCGATCGTCAGGTTTCCAAGATGAGTGCTGAGCAGAGGAGCTCATCTGATATCATCATCAAGGCACTTCGTGACATGGAGGCTGAAGGTACATCCACAGTGAACATCGATGCTTTGATTCAGAGAACCGTATCAATGGGACTCTCTCGTGAAAGAGCTGAAAAGGTCATTGAGAAGCTACGCGAAGACGGGATACTCTATAGTCCTAGAGAAGGTAAAATCAGACACTCCCAGAGTTAGAAAGGACACCTGCAATAATCTCAGTGGAGCTGGAAATCATTCGATTGGAAGAGCTGGAAATCAACAAGAAGATAATCTCGCATCTTCAAAAACATGGGATTTCAGAGCTCTTTGAACCGCAACAGAAAGCGTTTGAAACAGGAGTTCTTGACGAGAAAAATCTAGTTCTTGCAATTCCTACAAGCTCTGGAAAGACATTAGTCGCCGAGATTTGCATGCTAAAGACAATCCTTGATGGACGCGGAAAGGCACTGTATCTTGTTCCTCTAAGATCGCTTGCACGAGAGAAGTATGCTGACTTCAAGAAATACGAAGAGCTGGGTATAACCACTGCCATGTCAGTTGGGGACTATGACTCTCCAGGAAGAACTCTGAAGGATGCTGACATAGTTGTGGTGACAACTGAGCGAGCTGATTCTCTAGTCCGTAATAAGACAGAGTGGATAGAAGATGTTGGAATTGTTGTTACGGATGAGGTCCACCTCATCAATGATTCACATCGCGGTCCAACTCTAGAGATGGTACTAGCTAAACTAATGCAAATCATTGAGAACATCCAAATTGTTGCCCTGAGTGCTACAATATCAAATGCTGACCAGATTGCAGAGTGGCTTGATGCCGAATTGGTGAAAAGTACTTGGCGACCTGTCCCCCTCAATGAAGGAGTCTATCTAGATGGTAGGATCAGCTTCTATCAAGGAGGTAGAAGCAGTTCAAGGAAGGTACCCAGAGAACGAAAAGAGGAATTGGCTGACATTGTCTGTGACACACTTGAAGAAGATGGACAGGTTCTCGTTTTCGTATCGAGTCGTCGTTCCACTGTTGCAGTAGCAAAGAAACTTGCCTCATCGCTACGTCGGTATATTCCAGAGGAATCAATGCTCCTCTTAGCCAAGGGTGCCAAGAAAATTGCATCGACCCCCTCTGCACCAGAAGCCTCCAAAACTCTAGCTCGTCTGATATCCAATGGCGTAGCATTCCATCATGCAGGACTCGATAACAAGGAACGAGCGCTTGTAGAGGACTACTTCAAAGACAACCTTCTGAAAGTAATTGTTGCCACGCCGACACTCGCCGCTGGGGTCAACTTGCCAGCAAGACGCGTAATCATTCGTGATTATCGTCGGTTCGAACAAAATCGGGGAAGCTACCCCATCCCAGTCTTGGAGTACAAACAGATGGCTGGTCGTGCTGGTCGACCTAAATATGACGACTATGGAGAAGCAGTGTTATTCGCACGGACTGAGCCTGAACACGATTTTTTGATTGACAATTACACATTATCAGAACCAGAGGAGATCACCTCGAAACTTGCATCGCCTCAGGCAGTACGGTTTCATCTACTAGCATCGATTGCTGCTGAGATGACCCAAAATCATGACGAGATTAACTCACTAATTGAAGGAACCTTCTTTTTTCATCAAAATGGACAAATAGAAATAGACTACCATATCTCTGCTGCTCTAGAGTTTCTTGAAACTGGCGGCCTCATTGAATCGTCATCATCTAGGTTGTCAGCTACACCTCTCGGTAAGAGAGCTTCACGGCTCTATATTGACCCCTATACTGCAATTCTTCTTCGAGATGTTCTCACAGAAACAAAGAAACATAGCACACTAGGACTCTTACATCTCATCTGCCACACTCCTGATCAACCGGTTACATATGTCACTCAATCCGAGGCTGAAGAATACGAAAACCTGCTCTATGATGTCGCAAACGAGCTCATGATTGAACCACCAATGGAAGAAGAAGGATCTCGCGGATACGCAGACTTTCTAGCACAGTTGAAGACGGCGAAACTACTTCATGACTGGATTTCTGAAAAGACTGACAAGAACATAACAGAACAATATAACGTCGGAATGGGCGATGTTCACAGATTTGTACGATCTGCAGAATGGCTAGCGTACGCCGCATCAGAGATTGCACGAATTGTCGACGCTCCAGACCACATACCTCTCCTCCATGAATTGCGATCTAGACTTCGTTATGGGGCGAAGGCGAACATCCTCGAGCTCGTGAGTCTTAGAGGTGTAGGACGCGTTAGGGGTCGGATGCTTCACAATCATGACCTTATCTCCCTTTCAGATCTCTATAAGGTTCCCATCGAAAAACTAGCAAGGATACCGACTATTGGCTCTTCAATTGCTGAATCTATCAAGAAGCAGTTAGGCATCGATGTTAAGCCAGGAACAACGATAGTGGATGAACAACAGATAGATGACGAAGAAGGAGATTCCATTCAGACCCTGCTAGAGGATTTTGGAAACTAGGCACATCACAGTAAAGGAGAGTCCTGAACAACTCTCTTAATCAGCTCCTCAGTATACTTCAAGCTTGTTTCACTTTCATTATATCCATTATCAAATTTTGAAACATCTACTCCAGCTAATTCTTGAAGGAGGTTCAATGAACAGTTGCCCATCACATCTAGATCATACCCCCCTTCCAAAAAACATGCAATTCTACCATAAGTGTATGACTTGGCCATCTGGTTCAATCGCAAATTCATCATCGCAAAGCCAGAAGTGGTGAGACCGAGAGAGGTCAAGGGGTCCCTAAAGTGTCCATCATATCCTACTGAAACCAGTAAGAACTCCGGTTTATATGACTCCATCAGAGGGTCAAGTACATGATCGAACGCGAGCTTGTATGATGCATCCCCTGCACCTGGATACATCGCGAGATTGACCGTATATCCCTCACCCTCACCTTCACCAATTTCATCAGGAAATCCTGAACCTGGGAAGAGAGTTCTACCATCTTGGTGTAGTCCAACATACAGCACTTTGTCCGAGGAGTAGAATGTGTCTTGGGTACCATTTCCATGATGAGCGTCATAGTCGATTATCAATATCCGTTTCATGTCGTACTCGGTCAAAAGGTGTTCAGCAGCTACTGCGATGTTGTTGATGAAACAAAAACCAAAGGCTCGTTCATATTCAGCGTGATGACCTGGAGGTCTGCATAGTACAAATGCATTGTCTGAATCACCCTGCATGATTCTATCGACAGCATTGATTCCACCGCCCGCAGCCAAGAGCGCTGCATCGTAAGTATACGGATTAACCGCTGTGTCCATTGTATAGAATCCGCCCCCCTTCTCCGACTTCGCTTTTATTCCATCTAGGTAGTTCTCTCCATGGATAGGGTATATCTTTTCTAGAGAAGCCTTCTGGGGTGTGAGGAGATTTACTGTTGGACTATCCAACAGATTTACAGTTTTGAAAGATCTCATCGCGCTTCTCAACCGATCTGGACTTTCCGGATGTCCAGGAGACATCACATGTTCAACAAATGTTTCGTGATATACTAAATCGGTCATAGACAGTCCACCGTGAAGAATGGAAAGATACTGATAAGTCTAAAGTCCACTAGATGAATATATTTAGAACACGTGTTCTAAGAGTCTGAGTGGTAATGTTTATCTTTAGTCTGAGTTACGGCAATCAGTCACGGGTCGGTAGTCTAGCTTGGTATGATTCTTGCTTGGGGCGACTGAGGAATTCAAGCCTCAAGTCACAGAATGCAAGAGACCGGGAGTTCAAGTCTCCCCCGGCCCACCACTAATTTATGGTAAACTCCACATCTTATCATAAATCGGACCTGTGGGAGTCAGAGTACTCTTCTTCATGGTGAAACCTGAGATAGTCATATCTCCTATCGGCTTATTGACAAGCGTTTCGAGGTTATCAGCAATCCTTCTAGAGTCTTTGACGTGTCGTACTCGTGCTATCGTCGCATGAGGAGTATACTTTCTTTTCTCAACCTGATATCCAATATCCTGTAACAATGAATCGATTTCCAGCTTCAGATTACGCATCTGTTGTCCCTTCTCACTAACTCCAATCCAAATCACCCTAGGTCTTCGATTGTTTGGAAAAGCTCCCACCCCTGCAACTCTGATTACAAAAGGTTCAATCTCGATTTCCTTGAGACGTTCCCTGATTTGACTGATTTTGTCTAGTTTAGTGTCACCAAAGAAACGTAGCGTGAAGTGTATGTTATCGATTTCTACGAGTTTCATCTTGGCAGCCTGTAGATCCAGTTGTTGTTGAATTTGTTTAATGTGAGTGAGTAATGATTGATCGTCTATATCGATGCTCAGAAAAGCTCTGACAAGGTCATTCACAATGTACCACCGCTACGAATTTTGATGCATTATCACCAATATTATCGTAACGCTTGATAGAGGTACGGGAATTCTTAAAGGACCATCAAGAACGAAAGCCTTGACACAAAACAAAATCTGACCGAGGAGAAACGGATTGAAGCTGATAATCGTGACAGGAATGCCTGGAGCAGGTAAAAGTGGAATTGCAGAGGCGTTCAATGATGCCCGAGTTCCGGTAATTGTGATGGGGGATGTCATTCGCGAAGAAACACAGAAACGAGGCCTAGATCCAAACCCGGAAAACACCAAGAGGGTCATGCTCGAATTGAGAGAGAAAGGTGGTCCTGGAGCTGTCGCATCGTTCTGCGTTGACGAACTAAAAGGGCTTCAAACAAACATAGTTGTTATCGAGGGGTGCAGGAGCATAGCGGAAATTGAAGTCTTTGATGACTATGCTGATGATGTTGTAATAGTATGTGTCCACTCATCTCCAGAAGAGAGGTTCAATCGTCTTAGAGAACGTAACAGAGATGATGCGCCTCTAAGTTGGGAAATCTTCAGAGAACGTGACATCAGAGAAATCTCAGTGGGTCTAGGTGGCGTATTAGCACTAAGTGACATAATGATTGTCAATGATGGAACATTGGCAGATTTTCAGAATCAGTCTGTGGAGCTCGTCAAGAGGCTGACCTAAGATGGACATTCTGATCAGATGTTCAGTTAATCCAACAGAAGACACACAAAAGATTGAACGAGCACTCGAGAATATCATAGGACCACAGAAATTCACACGCGAGGACCACAGCGAAATATCTGAATTTGTATTCAGTGATTCTGAGCAAGAATCTCTGGGTTTTGTGCGTCAGACGGTTCACGAGGAAAGGATCATCGACGCAGCTCGGAAGCGGCTGCTATCGAACTGGAATGGCACATCTACTCAGATTCACTTTGACAAACAAGCTGCAGCATTTGGGAAATTGAGAGTTATTGATGACAGCACTGGGTTACCTCCTCTAGGGACCATTGAGATTGTTCTTGTTTTCGAGAATGAAACTCAATTTGAGGAGTTTCTTCATTGGTTTACACCTCCAACAAAGAATGGGCGCGTAATCATCTAAAATCCTATAGTCAGCACCTCTCTGACTAGTCCACTATGCACCCTGATATGAAGCGTTTGACCAACCATGAGACCGTATTCTTTTGCGATGTCCTGGATGTTCATCTTACTGTCTCCACAAATACAGAGACTATCATCACGTCTACTGAGCAACGAGTCAATATTCGCTAATAGACTCTCGACAAGACGAACAGCGTGAGCTCCTCTAGTTGAACTTGCCCTACCATACGGTGGATCGGTTACAATACAATCACATTCACGGACTGGTATCATTCGGGTGTCACCCTGAACAAAGGAGTGCCTGTTACCAATTGCAGCCAGATTTT
The DNA here is from genome assembly GCA_019057595.1 of Candidatus Thorarchaeota archaeon. The sequence continues at coordinate 53,329 of DXJI01000003.1, read as the reverse complement.
TCATGCCTCCTACAAGTAGCCTCCAATTCAAGTCAATACCTACTACTTTAGCACCAATCAGAGAGGCTTCACATAGGATTCCTCCTCCTCCACAAAACGGGTCAAGTACAATCTCACCGGGCATTACACCAGCAAGATTACACATCACTCTGGCAAGAGAGGCATTCATCATACTTGGGTGGAAGAATGGTTTTTTTCCTGGTTCACGATTTCGAAGATTAACACGTAGCTCGGAAGCAGTTGATGTACAAATCAAGACTAAATTTGGGGAGAGGAACGCAAGTACTCGTACCTGAGGATCATTAAGGGACACACGAGCTCCGGTGACTTGTTTGATATGAGCACCCAGCCTTGTTTCAATTTCCTGTTTCTTCTTGAATCCACCTTTCTTTCCTAATGGTATAGTCCTCACAGAGAAGGAGTCAGTAGGCTGAATTGCTCGTTTCAAATCGTCATCAGACAAATTTGATAGTATTGCATCTGGGTCTGTTGACTCAACTAGAACAATCCCAGCTTCTTTGACCATGGCTGCTCTATCCAACAGGAAAGGAACAGGATTTACTGAACTGTCAACCAATCCTATACGACCCCTCCATGATGCTCTATTCAATTCCAAGAGGCGGATAAGGGCACTAACCTCTGCCTGAGCTACATTGTTGTTTTCGCCAGATGTATAGACAAAATATCTGGTCAACTAATCATCACTACTCGTATAGATTGTCGCCGCCTGAAAAGATTCGTTGCATCTCCCCATACAAAATATCAATTCCAGTCATCTCCTTGGCTGAAACTGGTACACTACCGGTGGCTGTATCAAGTGTTTCTAACATCTGAAGAATTGACCTTGAATACTCTCGACGCAGTCCCTCTGCGGACGCGTCAAGCGCATCTTCAAGCATATACAGTTCTGAACCCCATCCCACAATTTCTTCCAGTTCAGTTTCATTCAGAATATCAGGTTTACTCAGGACATTCAATTGTGGTAGCCCAAAACGAATACTGATAGAAATTCCAAGGAGTGTGGATGAGAGATATCCGGTTGGAGTACGGGCTATATTGGAATCAAGCAAATAGAGAGAGAGTGCTGGATCATCCCCTCTGAGACTGGATACCATCAAGGGTCCAGAGTTTCGGTAAGCGAAGAGTTCCATCTGTCCAGGACAGTCTACAAGAACATAATCCCGTTCGGTTTCGATGATCTCATCTCTCAAATCATTGACATGGCTAATTGCCATGTCTAATGAAGCAACGAGAGCGCCATTCGGTCCCAGACTGAAAGATTTCATCACTTCTCCATAGTCAACATATTCTCTGATATCCACGTCACTTGTATATGGTGGCGATTCAACACCTGGGTCAAGATTGACCACAGTAACGCTAAGGTCTGACCCCACTAGCCACTTTTCTAATGAAGACGTAAGTAAGGATTTCCCTGATCCTGCTGTACCGACAATAAATGTGAAGAACATCTGAAGCCCCAACATGAGATATCAGATTGCCCTCTTTGAGTTCTTCGGTATCACTCAAGTCATTTAATCAAATTCCAGTCGGCAGTCAACGAATCCTAAATCGGCGTATACGCAACTCTTATCAGCGAATCCAGAGGGCAACCATTTATGGACAACAGTGAGGCACTCCGGAGGCTTGCGGAGGCAATGGCTGGTGAAATTTGCCTCACAGAACACGATCCTGGATCAATTATGCGTCGCTGGCGTGAGCAATTTCATATCTCACAAAAGAATCTTGCAAAACATCTCAGCGTTTCTCCGTCAGTCATCAGCGATTATGAGAGTGGTAGAAGGAAGTCTCCCCGAGTAGAAACTATCAAGCGTTTTGTTGAAGGCCTAATTGAGATGGATGCTGCCGACGGAGGTAGAGTGGCAATGGCGCTTGAAAAGCTGATTACACCAGAAATCGCCTCCGATGCAATTCTTGACAGCCGTGAGTTTGGAGTTCCAATTCCTGCACGTCTGCTTGTGGACCATCTTGACTGCAAAGTACTCACTCATCGAAATTTACTGGACAGGGACATCTACGGGTATACCGCGCTTGACAGCATAAAGGCTATAGTGAACCTTACACCCCAGCAGCTACTTCGTCTTTATGGGGGATCAACCCAACGAGGCGCAATACTTACCAATGTGTCAACAGGAAGGTCTCCAATGGTAGCTATAAAGGCCAGCCAGATTGGAACATCTGTCGCTGTAAAACCAGCAGTTGTCATATTACAAGGAGTAAAAGAGATAGATTCTGTTGCTGTGAAAATAGCAGACAGTATTCACATCCCTCTGTGTGTGTCAGAGATCGAACCAGCGGAGGAACTGATTCGTGAAATTCGACAGTTTGACCCTCAGATGTAGCAATTATCCAATGTGGTGACCTTCAATGAAATTTTCTATGGAAATCAACGACCCTATTCATGGATTCATCGGTCTGACAGATATCGAGGCCAAGATAATCAATTCACAACCCTATCAGCGACTACGAAGAATCAAGCAACTCTCGGGTGGACACTTCGTGTATCCAACAGCCGAGCATACAAGATTCGGGCATTGTATCGGTGTGATGTACCTCGCAGGAATAAGTGGCAAGAGGCTCTTAGATCGAATGGGGCTTGGAGACAAGAAACTACAGGAAGTAAGGCTAGCTGGCTTGCTCCATGATATTGGACATGGACCATTCAGCCATGTGTTTGAGGAAGTGTTGTTAGAGAAACGGGAAATGAACCACGAGGATGTGACAGAGTGGATAATCCTCACGAGTGAAGTTGGAGATCTGATAGAGGCCGAGGGTATATCCAAGAAACGTATTGGAGACCTTGTCCGCGGTCGTCAAAAAACCAAGAAGGACAGAATTATTGCAGGGATTGTCGCTGGTCAGATAGACTCTGACAAAATGGACTACTTGATTCGTGACTCATTCTACTGTGGAGTTAACTATGGACTGGTTGACATTCATCGCTTGATTGATAGTATCGAAATCTCAAAAGAATATCAGATGCAATTTGACATTGCAGCCAGAGGGGCACTGGAGTCTTTTCTCGTTGCTAGATACGAAATGTTTCTCAATGTCTATTATCACAAGACTGTACGAAGCGTTGAGGTCATGTTAGTCAAGCTCATCAATGCTGCTGATAACACACTAAAACTGACGAGTTTCTCATCACCGGAAGAATTCTTGGAACTAGATGATATGTCACTGATATCCAGAATTCGAAATATTGATCCTTCCGAGTCTGAGGATGCTGCAGAGGCTGTGAGAATGGTCGATCTCCTCGACTCACGCGTTCTATACAAGTCTGCATTTGAGAAAGTGCTTCACACACAAGATAGATTCGTATCCAAGATTCTCACCAAGAGCAAGGTCCGTGAGAGTATCCAAGAGGAAATCGCCTCAATTGCAGGTGTAGAGAAGGAAGAGGTAATTGTTGATGTCCCCACACTACCATCAGTTCCTTACAATCCTCATCAGCTTGACCCGATGGAAATCAGTATCTTTGAAATCATTGAGGGGAAGAGGATTCCGCATAATCTCTCAGATTATTCCAATATTGCTGAGATGATGAAGACATACCTGGATGTAATTCGCGTGTACACCTTTGATAAGAATAGGGTAAAAGTTGGGAAAGCAGCACGTGCGGTCTTTCAGGAAGTCCCAGACACAGCTATGATTCACATGTAGGAATGTCGTTTCGAAATCTGTGTGGTGATTATATAGTCGCGAGATGGATTCTACATTGAACCCAACAATCCGTCCGGGGCTGAGGACTTGAGCGACGAATTAACAGAAACCCTACAGAATGTTAAGGCCATCACTGGCGTTGAGAATGTTGTCTTAATACAAAAGGATGGACTTCCTGTAGCAAGTGCTGGAGTATGGTTTAGTAAGGAAGAAGTCTTCGCTGTAGCATCTTCGACTTGCGCTATTTTTGGTGTTGCCAAACTCATCCATGGGGACTTCAATTACCTTCTCATGGAATCCGATACCTCCAAAGTGTTTCTTGCGTCGCTTCCAAATGACCCCGACTATTTCCTGACTGTGACCACTGCACCAAGAGTTAATCTCGCTGCATTGTTTATAGAAATGAAAGACAGTCTATCACGACTTACCTTCCTTCTGAGAGAACACGTAGACGGTAGACTTCCTCCACTACGATCATATAGTCGAGATGAAACCAAACAAGTTCTCCAAGGTTTTGCAGTAGCTGAAGGTCGCGATACCACATACGGTGTTTCACGTTCAATGATTTCATTGGACCGCTCACAGGCACTGAGCCTGAGAGCCCTTTTACGTCAAGTTCATGACTGTATCCCAAGCATTGGTTCGGTGTTCTTGTCTCTGAGTGGAGGTGTCCGGGTTTCATTGGAAGGCTTCACCAACGATAGACTGGCTGCTATGTCTTTTGCACTTCACGACGCCTCAGATAGGGTGGTACGAACGCTGCGGAACAGCTCTCTTCAGACGGTTCTATGTGAAACTGAAGACACACGCCACTTTATCTACGCTGTCCCTAACGGTGTGTTCAGTCTGTGGGTAGACAAAGACAGTCAGAAGCTTGGTCTCATGAGACTTCTATTAAAACACTATATTGAGGAGATAAGACGAGTTCTAGCAGCGGCGGCGGCGGTTAAACCCGCTGTCCCAGACGATTTGAAAGAACTGCTATTGTCCGGGGGTTCTGATGGCGGTTTGATGCTAACGAGGAGGAGAGAACCATGACATATTCAATCATGCGAATGATCGAGATAATGGGTGATCAGTTCCCAATTCTATTAAACACGATTTTGGAACGAATGCCCGTGATTGTAGCCGGGGAAGATATTGAGATAGTAGATGATATCACTGAAAGTCTTACTACATTGAGTCCACATCGTCACAAATTGGTTTTCTGGCGGGACTTTACCTCTGAAACCGAGATTTTCTCAGTCTGGGAAGAAGAGAAGCACAACTATGAGGTTAACAGAACAGCTGTCTGTGGGCTTTCAGGAAATCTCAGGCTTGCAATGGATAGAATCACACACTTTGCAGGATGGGTACTAGCAGTCCCCATTGGATTCACAGTTTTGGGAGTCCAAGTGACGGAGAACACACTTCAGGACGTCACAGCTCACATCCTCAAGAACTCAAGGAACTGCGGGATTTTGAGAGTGAGTTCACCATCGTCAATAACATTCTCTCTCGTCAGACCTTCAAACAATAGTCTTGAGGTTGAAAAGAAGATTGTGAGTAAAATACTAGTCCGCAAGAAACAGTCACTTGAGAGAATAAGACGACTTTTGACAAAGTCACTTCGTGGACTCAAAATGTCTGATCATATCATGACTGCGGTACTAAAACTGGATGATGAATCCGAAAAGCTTACACAGGATGTCTTTGAGGAAGAGATAAGCAACTATGTTCACGCTGCCCGAAGGGCTGTCACTCTATTATCACGAATCCGTCTAGCACGAGAACTTGGTGCATCGACCATACTCACAGAGAGGAACCTCTATGAAGCCATTGGATGGGAGGGTGGAGGATTACCAGCTCTCATTCAATTCATTAGAGCTGAGTGGCATGAGGATTTCTCCGATTGTGTCAAGAGTGGCGCACTATCAGGTCTTGGTGCATGGGTAGACAGTATGTGGGGGACATAGGAGGGACGTCAGAACATGATTATTGACTATGGAAATCGAACAGTAGGACTGAAAATCGTCTTCTTTGGGCCAGCTATGAGTGGAAAAACAACTTCCATACGCTGGTTGTTCTCGACACTTGACTATGCTGAGAAACTCACATCTATTGAGAACACTGTGGGCCGCACAATGTTCTGTGATTTTGGGACTATTCCATTCTCACTTAGTAACAGCTGGACGATAAATGCCCATGTCTGGTCTGCGACTGGCCAGGACTTCTATAGATCCACTAGAGAAGTCGTGCTGGTCGGGGCCGATGGTGTGATTTTCGTTGCTGACTCTCAAGAACATCTACAAGAAGAGAATCTAGCCAGTTGGAACGAGCTCATGTCAATGATAGAAGAGGAAGAACGACCACTTCCACTGATTGTCTGTCTAAATAAACAAGACATTCCAGGCGCAATAAGGGAAGACCATCTCAGGACACATTTGAAAATCCCTAGTTCAGTACCTGTGTTTATGAGCATTGCACGAGAGGGCTACAATATTGTGGAAGCCTTTCAATATCTGTTTCAGAATGCAATGCGCGCCAGTGTCCTTGCTCAACCCCTCTCATGAATGTGGAATCTATCATTTTACACCGTCTCAATCAAACCATTTATACGACCTAAGGTGTGTGGAGCCGCAGTTCAGGACTGTACGATGTCCGATTGATTCACAATATCTGAGGCTAGAGGATTTGAGTTCAAGTCGAAAAAAAACAAATTTTGTATTCATAACAGGTGGTGTACTCTCAGGAATCGGCAAGGGAGTAACTACAGCCTCTATCGCGAAGTTGTTCCAGTTTCGGGGGTATGACATTCGGATAATCAAAATCGACCCGTATCTGAACATCGATCCAGGCACACTGAATCCCATAGAACACGGAGAAGTCTTTGTGACGGACCAGACCTGGACATTCAAACCAGTAAGTGATTTTGATTTTCAAATATCTGAAATTGACCTAGACTTTGGAACCTATGAACGGTTCACCGGAATGGAAGTCCATCCCTCCCAGAACATCACGTCTGGACAAATCTACATATCCGTTATTCTTGAAGAACGAAAGGGAGGTTTTCTTGGTCGGACGGTACAGATCATTCCACACGTCACAGAAAGAATCAAACAAAGAATCTGGGAAGTTGTTGAGAAGGAACCAGTACCAGACGTTCTATTGGTAGAGATTGGTGGTACTGTTGGTGATATTGAAGCCAGTCCTTTTCTTGAAGCAGTAAGACAGCTTGTCAGTGAACAGGGACACGACAATACCGCTGTTGTTCATGTCACCCTTGTGCCCTACATAAAATCAGTCGGGGAGTTCAAGACCAAACCGACACAGCACAGTGTCAGAACCCTTCAGAGCTTGGGTCTCCAACCTGATATCATGATATGCCGAGCAGAACAACATCTGCCAGATCCAGCAAAGGAGAAAATCGCACTTTTCTGCAATGTTCCCAAAGAGCGAGTCATATCCAATCCGGACATTCCGGTAATCTATCAACTTCCATTGTCCTTCGAGGATGAGGGTCTCGGTACAACACTTGTGAATCATTTTGGACTTGAACCGAGAGAACCTAAGACAGAAACTTGGGCAAATATGGTCAAGTCATTCGAAAACGTTTCTGAGAAAGTGGTGATTGCCATGCCTGGCAAGTACACTACACTCGGTGACTCTTACAAGAGTATCAATCAGGCATTGTCACATGCTGCGGCGTCATTTGGTGCTCAAGTCGAGATAAAGTGGATTGAAACAGAAGAGAGAGACACTGAGGAATGTCTCACAGAAGACTTGTCTGATGTGGACGGGGTTCTACTCACACCAGGTTTTGGAGAACGAGGTGTCGAAGGGATGATATGTGCTGCCAACGTCACACTGGAATCCAAGATACCTCTTCTAGGAATCTGTTATGGAGCCCAACTCTCCACTGTGGCTTTCGCTCGGAAAGTAATGGGTTGGAAAGGAGCACATACTACCGAGGTGGATGTCGATAGTCTCTACCCAGTTGTCGATCTGATGGACGAACAGAAACTAATGGAGGACAAGGGTGGCACTATGCGTCTCGGAGGTCATGATGTTGTCATCGTGAAGGGTACACGACTTCATGAGATATACAAGACTGACACAGTCCACGAAAGATTTCGTCACAGGTTTCACCTGATAGACCGATATCTGAACAAGATGGACGACAAGGGTCTGAAAATTTCAGCCTACGACTCGACAGGACACATCATAAACGCAATCGAGCACGTAAATCATCCCTTCTGGATTGGAGTTCAGTACCATCCAGAGTTCAAATCAAGACCAGATGACCCACACCCCCTTTACTTGGGCCTTATAATGGCTGCACTGGAATACAAGAAGGTGAGAGGGAAGAACTAGTGGAGCGCAATCTCGATAAGATGTTGTCTAAGCTAGTTGAGGAAATCGAACACATCGAAGTCACGAGAAAACGCTTTGGGGAAGTGCTTCGAGATGTCAAAAAGAAGATAGACCTGGGCAAATTTCCAGCTGTTGCATCTAACATCCTTGATTCTCATTTAACAACAAAAATCGAACCGACCACACTCTCTGGACTCAAGATTGTTGGGGTTGATGGAGGACTTGTTCGAAAACGGTTCAGATCCATGGATCTAGTCCTGACGAGAGGTATTGCAGTCATATTTCATTTCGGTCCAGAAGAAGGACCCGTTGTTGATTTCTTTCCAGATGCCTTTCCAGAACCAAAAATTAGACTACTGATGCTTACACTTTCTGGAAATGAGCTAGACCAGCTAGCATCTCTTGAGCGAATTGCTGCAGAACTTCGAGTGACTCTTTCAGTCCTTGATAAGTTCAGACCATACCTCATTTTGCTTGATGGATCGCTCATCTACCATCCACGAGACAGGCCTCAAAGTGGGTCCATTGTCTATGAGAAATTCCAAGAGGTACTAGCACTCTACAAACAACTCTACAACAAGGCACGACAGAAACAGACCATTCTAGTAGGAATAGTCAAGGACAGCCGATCGACCAGAGTGGCAACAACCATGGGAGAGATACTGCCACACATCATCCGCAAGCCTGAAATCTTTGAAATGATGCAGGGTGTTGATTACAGATGGATGTTGAAAATTTCAAGAGACTGTGATTTACTCGACACTTTTCTGGAAGAGGGAGAGAGGTCATTTGCATTTCGCTACTCTTCTGAAATTCAACTCAACACAAACAATCTGTCCACAGACCTCTCAGGTTGGGCATCATCAATCTGGGTCACCTATCTCAAAACTGCACGGGATGACCTTCCCCTGCGAATAGAGTATCTCTCGGACGATGAGGATGGCGTGGACACAGCAAAACTTGATGCTGCAATATCTGCAATACTTCCACTCTCTTCTCAACATCCTGAATATGGTATTCCGACCCCGATTCTTGAAGCAGATGCTAGAGCAAAGATTACAGCCAATGAAACAAGTCTCATCATTGACAGACTCATGGCACTCTCCGGACTTACCTATTTGTCCCTCGAAAAGAGACGATCACGCAACCCATTTGGAGGTTAAACAATGACAGAATTTCCCCCCAATACACGTCTAGGTACAGTTGTTTCCACTGACTCAGGTCCAAATGTTATGGAGTTCTCATTCGTTCTAGAAGGTAGTCCAAGTGAAATTGTCGCTCGTCGTGGTGAGTTCATATCAGTAGTGACCGATGCGGGGACAGTAATCGCTAGAGTTCAAGATTTGGTTCGCACTAACCGATATTATCAGCATGCAGAAGCTGTGCGTGAATACCAATCCAGGGGTGAGCCTCTACGATCAATATTCCCAACAGATAGGTGGCAGTACACTATTGCAATGGCACGGGTTCTAGGTCTCTGGTCCAATGACCGGACTGTCCGTCCTTATTTCGCAGTTTCACCAGGAGCGATAGTACGCCGATCTGACGAAGAAACTCTAGCTGCTTTCTTGAAGATGGATATGAAACACGGACTTCATCTTGGTCACTTGGCCTACCAAAATCTTGAATTCGCCCCCTCAGTAGATCGCCTATTATCAAAACACCTAGCGATACTTGCAATGAGTGGAGCTGGAAAGTCATACTTTGTTTCAGTTCTGTTAGAAGAACTAGTAAATCGCACAAAGGAACAAGGACGTCTCTCAGTGGTTGTGATTGATGTACATGGAGAGTACACATACCTCAAGGACCTAAAACCAGAAGAATTGGGATTGCCAGCAGGACACTTTGATATAGAACACATCCGAGGATCACATTTTCAGATTCCCGTTCAGATGCTTTCAGCTGAAGCACTAGGCTCTCTTGTAGCTGATATGAGCTCAATCCAAGTTCGTGATTTACGACGAGTCATATCTGAAATGAAGAAGACAATGAAAGATGGGTACACCCTGGTTGATCTTGTAGAACACATCCGTGAAGACACTTCCATCAGTAAGAACACTCGTGAGGCTCTAGCTGGCTGGCTGGTCAATCTAAACCAAACACGCCTCTTTGGAAAGACTGCTGTTCCCAGCGTCAAAAACATTGTCCGACCTGGAAAAATCACACTGATAGATCTGAGTGACTTCATCAGTCTCAAGAAGAAACAGATTGTGGTTTCATTTTTGGCCAGTGAGCTTCTCCATCTAAGAAGACGAGAACAAATCCCACCTTTTCTCCTTGTTTTAGAAGAGGCTCACCAATTTTGTCCAGAGAGTCGCCATGAGCTGGCATTACCCAAGAGCCGCATCGAAACAATTGCTCGAGAGGGAAGAAAGTTCTATGCCCTTCTCTGTCTGATTTCGCAGAGACCGGTAAAACTCTCCACCACTGTATTGAGTCAGTGTAGCAACCAAGCAATTCTCAGATGTACGAATCCATATGACTTGGACCACATAGGTCGGTCCAGTGAAGGAATCGATCGTTCGTCTCTTGATGCAATTACAACACTTGAGATAGGTGAGGCTCTATTCGTTGGCGAAACAGTTTCTGTTCCAACATTTGTCAAAATTCGTCAGAGGAAGTATGAACCAAAATCGATTACTAAGAACCTGACTGATGCCATAATCAAAGCTGACAAATGATATTGCCACCAGTAATCCTGATAAGATGTGAGATGAATTTCAACTCGGAACAGAAATGAAACGGGGGTTCCCACTGTTGCCAGATGATGAATTGAACGAGATTAGACAACTCATAGACTCCATGCAATCGGGACTTGTTGAGCTCTTCGACCAGCTTCGTGATTTGAGAATTCGCTTGAACCTAGTCTCGGAAAATGCATCAGAAACACTTCCAACACCTGCCATTCTACCCCTTTTCTCTGAAGTCAAAAACACACCTTCAGATACAATTGAAGCGGAAAGTACAGATGCCCCTGAGCCCTCTATAGAGGAACCAACACCATCTGCAGTAAGTGACGAACCACCGGAAGAAGTTGAAGAGCCTGATGCTGAGCAATCAGCCAGCAACGCAAAGGTAAATCGCGTTCTCGACCCTATTTCACACGAACTTCGCACGGGCGAGGCTCCTGCAGAAATCATCTATGAATACCTTCAATCTGCACGAGAATACCTAATTGATGACGCATCAGACAATGGCAAAGTCGCAAGAGACATGGATATAGTCCTAAACTTCCTCAAAGCTCGAGGAAAGAAGACAATTCGTCCGGATGAACGAGATAACATCCTAAAAAGAATCCGTCGCTGGAAAGCCCATCTAGTTGCGCAATCTAGCTCTCCAGCAGACTGACCTATCGTTTATTCCAAATCGATAATGATTCGTTTTACTTTGGTTCTTGATATCTTCTTGAGACCGTGCTGACCTGGTTCATATCTACACTCAAGCAAGCCTGAATCAAAAAGAATCTTAATCTGAGCGCTAGCGTTGGCCTCGGTTCCACCGAGGTGTCGTGCTACTCGTGTTACATCTTTCTCTCCTTGAAGCAGGATTTTTAGGATCTTTAGCCGAGTTCCTGATGAAAGAGCGCGTCCAATGCGTAGTACCGCGTCGTCGTTGTTAATCTCTAGTGTTTCGGACAATTGTTGCACCTTTAAGGAGTGTTGCGTGATTCCTCAAGTAGGGGTTTATTATACTTGTTGTTTGGGGATTCCAAAATTCCATAATCGTACGAGGACGAGTCTATAAACAAGTTCATAGGTTCTCCAGATTCTCTAAGGATGAGTGCTGAGCCAATGAGTTCCGAAGGTGTTATCATAGTAGGATTTGATATACTGCCTTCTCACAGTGCGAGTTCTAAAAGAGCACCCAAATTTGCTTGTGTGGTCACACGGGATGAAATTGTCCTGAACGAATATCCCAACATATCAAGAGGAGCGCTTTTAAAATTAGTACGTGATATTGCTCCGAAATGGCTCTGCACTGACAATATCTTTGAGATAGTCCCTGATACAAAGTCACTATTCCATCTTGTGGAAAGAATTCCGCCTGAAACCAGAATTGTCCAGGTCACAGGAGTTCCTCCCCGTCAAACCCCACTCAAAATACTAGCAAAACGATATGGACTCATTGCTCGTGGTAAACCAACTCCAATAGAGTCGGCTCGTATTGTAGCACAACTAGCTGCAAGAGGTGTTGGACATGTTCTAGAATGTTTTAGCGAACAGACTGAGATCAAGGTGACTAGAGGTCGTAAACCCGGACGTGGTGGACAGAGTGCCAATAGGTTCAGACGCAGAGTACACTCACAGATTCAACAGATGACCCGCTTCATAGAGTCCGAAATCAAGACTGCGGGAATAGAATACGATATTGACATTCGCACATCGGACTTTGGCTATGCAAGTGCGCGGCTCATCACCTATGCACCTCTCCCAACTATTACAGGTATAATCAAGAGAAAGAGGGGAGGTGACTTCAATATCCTCATTTCTCCTGTTCGTAAGAGAGTAGAGTTCGTTCCCCTCGAACCACGCAGAGTCGCACAGATCAAACCAAAATACTACATTCTGGGCATTGACCCCGGAACAACAGCTGCATACTGTCTACTAACCCTAGATGGTCACGTACGTGCATTGAGAAGTAGGAAGGGTCTGACACGAGCAGACTTGATTCGAGAAGTATATGAAAATGGGATTCCCGCTATTGTGGCCTCAGATGTTCCACAGGTCCCTCATTTTGTAGAGAAAATCGCCAGTACGGTGAATGCCCCCATCTTTACACCAAAAAAACCGATTGCAGTTGCGGACAAGCAAGAGCTCGCAAGGGAGTACAGCACAGACAAAAGGATACGAAATGCTCACGAACGGGACGCATTGACAGCAGCAGTTTATGCTTACAGATCCATTCTACCAAAGCTTCAGCAAATTGACAGAATGATTCGAGAACAACAAATCCCTGTGGATCGGAACTATCTCAAGGCCTTGGTGATAAAAGGGACTTCAATCAACGAAGCACTAGCCCGTGTTGAGCGCGAGTCTGCAGAGGTCATAGAGAGCGTTCCAGAACAAGTCCCAGCTAAGAAAGAACCTCTGACACAAGAGCAGTTTGATGCACTTCAGACAAAGGTGCAACAGATGGACTCTGAAAACAAGCTGCTTCTTGACAAGCTTGACGATTTGAATCGGCATGTGGAATATCTGAAGTTCAGAGAGAGCGAACTGTCAGACAGTCTTGAGATTGTCAGCGAAGAGAACTACTGGAAAATCAAACGTGATCGCGATGTTTCAAAGAACCAGTCAGCATTGACGAAATCACAACAGGAAGCCGCCTCACTGAGAAAAGAGGTCAAGGACCTAGGTAAGCATCTCGAGAGACTCAAGGGAGTGAAACGACTTGAGATGCGGGGTGATATGCTCGCCGTGAAGGTCATTCCCCAATTCACCAGAGAGAGCATCGAAGAATATGTCAAAAAGGTGGGTCTGAAATACAATGACATCGTCCTTTTTGAAGATGCATCTGGAGGAGGTCCACAGACTGCAGGCATACTCATTGATTACGAGATTCGGGCTATCGTAGTTGATACACCTCTATCCCATCTTCCGCGTGACGAACTAGTCAAAGTAATGATCCCTGTAATTGACGCAAAACAGGTCGAACTCCAAAGAGTGGATGAATTTGCCTTCATTAGCAGAGGAAAATTCGAACATCAGCTTCAGACTTTTCTCAAGTCTGTGCGTGAGCAGGCTAGACAGAAAGGTGAAGAACAACTAGTTGAGATGGTGGAACGCTACCGTCGTGAGATTGAGCGATGACTCACTCGGGAATTTGAATCCACAGTATGTTGTTACCTCTCACGAGAACTTGGCCATACTTGGCTTTGATATTCTCATCCTCAAGCTCCTCGGCGTCAGCAAGTGTGAGATTCATGTACATATCGCAGCGTGTCAGATGTCCTCGAAAGATTCTATGATCTTTCAGTTTCACTGATACAATGTCGTTAATCTGCTGCTCGAGAGCTTTGATTGGCATCTTCTCTGGCACCACAGGACACCTCCCGAAAAGGGCCCTTTGAGTTCATTATAAAGCCTTTGTTACGTATTTGTGTAATTGGTCAAAGCGTAAGAGTCAACTGGCTTTTGTACACACACGCAGCTCAGTACAAACAATCAGGGTACATTAAAGATGACAACGATATGTCTTGGGCTGGAAGGAACTGCCCACTCGTTTGGAGCTGGTATTATGACCAGTGAGGGTAAGGTCCTTTCCAACGAATGGGACATGCTCAAACCCGATCAGGGAGGTATCCATCCACGGGAGGCAAGCAGACATCACTCGGAACTCGGTCCTATGATCATCCAAGAGGCGGTCCGCAAGGCTGGAATTACCTTTCAAGACATTGACATCATCGCCTTTGCCAGGGGTCCCGGCTTGGGCCCGAGTCTGAGAACGACTGCGACAATTGCTCGAACTATTGCCCTCAAACTTAGTGTCCCCCTTGTCGATGTCAATCACTGTGTCGCACACATAGAGATAGGTTGTCTAGAGTCTGGGTTTAATGATCCTGTTACTGTCTATGTATCAGGAGGGAATACTCAGATAATTGCGTATGCGGGTGGCAGATTCAGAACATTTGGTGAAACTCTCGACATTGCAATTGGCAATATGCTAGATGTCCTCGGTCGTGACCTTGGAATGAGTTTTCCAGCTGGACCTGTCATCGAAACCACAGCGAGAGATGGTGAGAACTATTACAGTCTACCCTATTCAGTGAAAGGAATGGACCTCAGCTACTCTGGTATGCTCACCGCTGCAAAGAAACTTCAATCTGAGGGAGTTCCCATCCCGGACATCTGTTTCAGTGTTCAGGAAACCGCATTTGGTATGATAGCAGAGATTGCTGAGCGAGCTCTAGCACATACGAAAAAGAACGAGATTCTTCTGACTGGTGGAGTCGCTCGAAACAACCGATTGACTGAGATTCTCACTGGGGTCTCAGAACGACATGAAACCCAGTTCCATCGAGTATCCCCACCCCTAGCGGGTGACCAAGGCGCTATGATTGCATGGAATGGAATCCTTCAGTTCAATGCAGGTCGTCAAATAAAAGTCGAAGACTCTCATGTTCTTCCGAAATGGAGGACCGATGACCAGGACATCATCTGGAGGCAATCTCAGTGAAACAAATGTTGGCCCGAGGTGCAGAGTCTATCATCTTCAAGATAGAACAGTGGGGGCAACCTTTTGTTCTAAAATGGCGACAAAGTAAACCCTACCTCTTGAGAGAAATAGACTCTCAACTCAGAAGGACTCGCATCAACAGAGAGTGCAAGATGTTGACAACCTCCCGATCCCTTGGAATACGCACTCCCGCAGTATACTCGGTGGACCTCCACAATCACACAATCATGATGGATTTCATAGAAGGAACACAGTTCAAACAGATTGCAGGGCAAGTATCAGAAAACGAACTGGTATCACTGTGTCAGGAATTCGGTCGAATTATCGCATCACTTCATAGTGGAAATGTTGTTCATGGAGACCCGACCACGAGCAACGTCATTGTTGACAAAAATGCCAATCTGTGGTTGGTCGACTTCGGACTCTCTGAGATGAACGCCACCCTTGAAACAAAAGGAGTCGATCTTCATCTCATCCAGAGGACATTAGAAACCACACACTGGGATCTTCAAGAAAACATGTTAGAAGCAACCCTTGAGGGCTACACCGAGGTCCAAGGCGGCCATGCTGAACCAATCTTTTCAAGAATGAAGGAAATACGGGAGCGAGGACGATACCACTAAGAAAACCGACTCGTCACAAGGTAATCTTTATATCCACAGCCTTAGGCCGTGGGGCAGACCCGGTTTCTGAGGGTACTATTGGACTTAGAGGTAGTCCCAATGGCAAGAATGCATACAAGACGCAAGGGCCAATCCGGAAGCAAACGTCCCTCCACACTCCGAGTTCCTGACTGGATGGAGAAAGAAAAGGACGCCCAGTGGGTAGAAGCCCAAGTTGTTGAACTCGCCAAGGCTGGAAACACCCCTTCCATGATTGGTAAGATTCTCAGAGACCAGTATGGTATTCCACTTGTCAGAGTGATTGCCAATAAACGGATTTTGACCATTCTTCGGGAGAATGACCTTGAGAGAAGAGTGCCAGAGGATCTCCGAAACATGATCGCCAAAGCTGTAACAATGCGGAGGCACCTTGAAGAAAACAAGAAGGATTTTGTTTCCAAGCGAGGTCTTCAGCTTGTTGAGAGCAAAATTCACAGACTCTCCAAGTACTATCGTAAGACGAAAGTACTCCCTGCAGATTGGAAGTACAGCCCTGATCAAGCAGCCGTACTTTTGAGATAGTTTTATCACGAGCCAATTGACTTCTCTCATGAAATGAGTAAGAAGGCAAGCAGGTCTCCGTCTCTTAGGACGCTAAAAACTTCATGTAGCGAAATCAAACTCAAGAGTGACAACCAGTTTCTCTTGGTTTCTGCACCAGATCCCGAATCCACACTAGCATCAGCACTGTTTGCTAGGTCAATAATGAGGTCTGGAGGAGCATTTCATGTAACTTTTGAACAACCAATCATGAGTACAGAATCAATCAACAACATCAGGACCCAGTATGAGTCATCAATCATTGTTCTTGTGGGCATTCAAACTGTTGGAAAGAAGAAACTCCGAAAGGGGATAGGGTATCCAATATTTGTAGGTGGTTCTTCTACGTCTGAACAAGTCAAATCATTCACCGTTGGAAATGAACACACCATTTCAGCAGCTGCACATGTCCTCGCACAAGAATGCTTTACCACAGGTGATTACGAACTCTCGATGGCAGCAGTAGCAGCAATTATTCATGACCAATCACACAAATCTCCGAAAAAACCAAGTACAGCGAACAAGGCACTCATCAAACAAGCTCTCGACAAAAATCTTCTAGAAGAACAAGCTGGAATCAGACTGTTTGGTTTCAATTTTCTACCGATTGATGAACTATTACTTTTCAACACTCGACCGTACATTCAGGAAATCAGTGGGGATCAAAAAGCCTGTGACGCATTCCTCAGTGAAGCAGATGTTCCAATCACAAAGATTCGGAATCCTTTGACATCTCTGAGCAGCTCAGAAATCCAGAGATTTTCCCAGTATCTAACATCACGACTACTAGAGAAAATGGGGCCTGACAAGCTTTCCATTGCCTTTGGACCAGACTATATTCTCACCCACGAGAATGAGAGCAGTCCACTTCGATATCTCTCTGGGCTAGAATCCATTGCAAATACTGCCTGGGCACGACAAGAGCTCGGAGCAACAATGGGAATCTGGATTGGAGATCGTGGTAGAGCGCTACGAAATGTGATTGATACTCAACTGAGTCACAATAAAGATGTCATTTCAGCAGTCCATAGATTGGAAACAAAGATGAAAGGGACATCAAGCGAAGCGAGCACATTAGTAGAGCTTACAGGGATTCGAGATGAACTACTGACAGATATAGGTCGAGTCGCACTCCAAAGCGAAATAGTTAGCCCCGAGCGCCCCTTAGTAATCAGCAATGAAGACTTCAGTATCATTACCTGGACTTACAAGAATGTTGATGTCAATCGTGTCCTTCTCGCAATAGATAGAGAGAATTTGAGTCCAGTCACAACATCCAGTCAATCAATCATTTTGAAAAGCGTGAGTTCAGAATCATTAACTGAGATTCTCAAACTCGTCAAGAATCTCAGTGAGAAGAAGAGGTGAGTTTATGATTGCACACATTCAGTTGGATTTCGAGTCCGAAACCGAGGCGAAAAGAACTCTTACTGCTATAGTCCCCGACAACTACCCATTACCCTCTGGACTTGAGATTGAGTGCTCAGTCAATCATCGCTCACTAATTATCACTGTTCATTCAGAGCGCGGCGTTGATAGTCTTGGTGCTACACTAGAAGACATAATGAGTGCAATTGACCTTTCAATGAGGACTTCAAACACTGTAGAATCTTAGGGACTAGTCGCTCAAGAATCAAGTTCGTCACATATGGCTTGGGCTTTGGACCGAGATTGATCAGCCATTTCCTTTGTTATGAAACCCCTTTGAACTGCACGTTTCAATAGATGTTGGTCAATAATCCTAGTTTTCTCAGTTATTGGTGCTTTAACCACATCAATTTCTAGATCAACATAACGAATTTTCCCTGGACTGTTACCATTGCTCGGATACACTTCGACACCTGTATTGATGTTCACGTACGTGCCCTTGAGGTGTCCTTCTCGTGAGTAATAGTCCGTGATTAGTGTGAGAGCACCAGGGACGACCTGAGTCAACGCATAGTCACCTTCATCGCTGATGACATCTACATCCTCTCTAGGTTCTTGGGCTAGTTTGAGCTTCCTGTTGGTATGTCTGAACTGTCTTCTAATGACAAATCCCTTGGCATTTACTTCAGTTATTCGCCCTCTTGCAAGTACAATGTTCCTACCATCAAGTTTGACATGTTCGATATTTATTGATTCATCTATCCGTGGTAGGTCGCGAGTTACTATCTTGTCAAGTTTCGAAGTAATATAGCTACGTTCTTCCGGACGCTCTTCAATCACCATCTCTGCGAGATCCACGAGGGAGGTATAGCCTGCGCTCTTGTAGAAATGGTGTCGTCTTATTGTTGGCTTGATTTTGGCGCGGGTCTTATCGAGTGCATCTTTGACCTCTAGAGGAAACTCGATATCTGCATTGCTTGTCCCTTCGAAAAGAATATCCGCTATATCGAGGTCGTTATACTTGTTATATACAGCCTGTGCAGTATCAAGAAGATCATCAATCTCATTACGAAGTTCTTCCTCAGTGAGCTTCTCTGCAGATGTTCTCCAGAGTATTCCCCAGTTCTCGGTGTGTTCACGAATCTTGCGTCCAAGCGTCAGTAAATCTCTTCTCGAATCTTGATCTTTGATTTTCGTGCTTAGCCGAACAACAGGTTCTGGCAACAAGACTGCTGCTCGTCCAGGAATGGTTATACTCGAAGAGAGGACTGGAGCTTTTCTTCCATAATCATGAGCCCTAATTTGGACCATTATTTGTTGCCCCTTCTGAAACCCTCTATCAGGGAGCAATCCTGAAATCGTACCCAAATCTACCTTAGTTTGGCCTGTTCTTTCGTCTCTACCTTGAACCACACCTCGATAGACTGAACTCTTGGCAACTCTTGGTGTTCTTGTAATGACTCCTCCCAGACGACGTCGTAACACTTCAGTGAGACGAACCAGAACCGATTCATACGCTATTGCAACTATTCCTTGAAAATCACTGCGATCCCAGATATCCACATCTGGAATATCACTTCTATACGGGAGGCCAAACCTTCTTGCCACTTCTGGAGTGGGTTGAACCATGTCAAAATGGTTCTGCAGCATTATCTGCGTCAACGATTGCGAATAGATTCCTCTTATCCTTGCTTTCATCATGAGCAAACACTGGCCTGGGCCATGGGTGCCAGTCCCTCACTCTGGAGAGTGTTGGCTGGCGTTACTTAGTATTACCCAAACAGAGCTAGTCACGTATTGGTTCCAGTAAGCTGGACACATGCCAAATCTTAGTCCGAGCATGATTCGGACAATTCGGGTCTTGACTAGGTTCATCCAACATCGAAATCGCGTTCTGAGCTCTCACTGCTGGAGAGTCTGTTTCGTTCTCAAGAACTGCAATTGCTTCATTGGCGGCACGCCTTATGTTCCTAGGAACTGAGGAATCCTCCGAAATTTGCTTTAGGAGGTGTTTAGACTGGTCTATGCTCTTCTGTGTTTCGGGGTCCAAAGGACTCACCTCTGAATGGTCTTGACGCACAAAAGTTGTGCGAACAACAAGAGGCTCTCGTCGGGTAAACCATATCAACGTTTTCATCAGACCTAAGGAGCTGACGAGTTTTTATCCTCACTTCCTGTGTCCTCGGTAATGCAGCTTCTCTTATATCACGACTTCACTACTATCTTCTGAGTGCAAACAATGGATGAGAAGAATGATTCCTCAGTCAGAAAGATGGCTGAACTCCTACGGCAGGGAGCCACGATGCTTGCTGATGCATGCCCACAGTGTGGATCTCCACTGTTCAAGGTCAAGGATGATGTCTATTGTGCAAAGTGTGACAGGCGGATTGTCTACGCACAGTCAGATGAGGAAGTAGTTTCTCATGCAGTGAAGAACTTGATTCCAGAGCTCCGTGAAACTCTGATTATCAAACTGAAGACACTCACCGAGGTAATAAGTGCTGAAACTGACACCGAGGCACTCACTAAGTTAGCCAATCTCATGGTATTACTACTGCAGGCTCTACACAAACTCGAGAGCATAAACACATAGTCTATGCTTCTTTTTCTGCAGCTGTGCCTCTTCTGAGTCGAGCCCTTCGGATCTTGACTTCTTCTGGTCCTTTGAGCACCTTGCTCTTACGAATCTCACATTCACGAATTGGCATAATCTGTTTCACTTCCTTGTGGACATCCCCTGCCAAGTCGCCAAGAATCACCTTAGTGACCAACTCATTGAAGGTATGTTTCTTTGCGTGCTTCCTGATAATCTTCTCAATACCCTTTCTGACAGCATGTTCCTGGCTAGTCTTTGAACGAGTGTGAGTGAAGACTATGACTGAGATCCGCATCAAATAATCGTCCTTGGTTAGAATTGGTCCTATCCAGTCTATTCTGGATGTTCCTCTCCTGACCAGACCCCTGAGATAGTCAGAGCTCCATTCATGTCCGTAAAATACAGTATTGGCCTGAGTACCTTTCACTTCCATTATCATGAACTTCAGCTTGACGTGAATCCTGTCAAAGTCCCCAGTCAAGTCATACAGTGTGGGCTGCACAGTCCTACCAATCAATAGATCGGGATTACCTGCCGGAGTATTACCAATATCCTTGCTATCGAAATAGTCCGGAGCAAGAATCTGGTACCAGACTTTCTCTCTCCACTTGTCCTTGGTCCTTGCTGCTGCTTGTCTGCCTTTTGATGACATCTGAGTATCACACTCACACTGGATATACTGAAAATCCAGAGAATCATGAATTGCTCTATGGTTATTAACCACAGAAACGCGCCGACAACTAACGAGTCGAATAAAAAGATTGTGACATAGCCTGATACAACCAACAAAACTAGATATGACAATCATGTTCCAGAGAAACTGAGATGCATACTATGTCCGAAGTGACTTGTACTCGTTGTGGATTTAATGAGGCCGCTCTAGTCAAGAAAGAGATGTTTGGGGGCGGCAAGTACAGGAAGAAGTGGCGTTGTCCACGCTGCAGTAACTCTTGGGAAACCGTTGAAGACTAGCTGATACAAAACGGTTAAAACCGACTCATTCTCAACCTTGCTTCACTCATGCGGAGGTAGCCAAGCCAGGTTAAAGGCGCAGGGTTTAGGTCCCTGTCTTGTAGGAGTTCGCGAGTTCGAATCTCGCCCTCCGCACCATCATCTTTTCAGAGTGACCTGTTGAAATTCATTGAGACTGGGTATTCTATTCTCACGTTCTGATGAAATGTCTAGTAGAAGGAATGGCGCCGGGGAAGGGATTCGAACCCCTGAGCCACAAGGGCAACGACTTTCGAAGCCGTCTCCGTAACCGCTTGGATACCCCGGCTCATGTTTCAGATAGCAAATCGAAAGCGGATTAAATCTTACTGTCATTGAAGCTCTTCCAGAACCTGTGTCATAACCTTTTTCGCAGTTGCTGCAAGCTTGTCCAAAGTTTTCTGTGTCTTAGCACCAACATACACCCTAGCTTTAGGTTCAGTCCCTGACACTCTGACAAGCACATAGGAACCATCTTTGTTCTCTATTCGAATTCCATCTACATCAAGAACCTGCTCCACACCAGTGATCTCAGGGACAAGTAGTTCCTTAACCCGTGGTAGGAATGATTGTTTGATCTTATCGGGACAGGGAACAAAGTCTCTCAGGATTGGATACTTGGGAATCGTCTTCATCAACTTTATACAACTACCATCACCTATCTCATCCACCAGTTGCGCAAAACGACCGGCTCCTGTGATTCCATCCATCCACCACCCCAATTCCGTGAATATTGGTTTCCAAGGTTCTGAGGCAAGTATCACATCCTTACCTTTCTTAGTTGCTAGAAACTCTTGAAGCGACCCTAGAGGCATTCGGACTACTGATCCTCCTGCGGAGTTGACAAGCTCATCAATCACGCTGGAGGTGTCAATTGATGCGAGAACTATTCCTCCTCCTTTTTTCTCGACCTCGTCCCTAGCGAACACTGCAATCACACGATTCTGATCAATGAACTCACCCTCTTCATCAATCACTGCTAATCTGTCACCATCGCCATCGTGACACATGGTCACTGCATAGTCTGACTCTGCTGCCATCTTCATAGCATCTCCCAAGTTTCTAGGAGACGGTTCTGGGGGCCTCCCCGGAAAATGGCCATCCTGATGAGAGTTCATCGTGATTACCGAGAATCCAAGGTCCGCAAGGAGTTCAGGAGTATAATCAGTTGCAGCACCATTTGCCAAATCGACCAGAACTTTCGTTCCCTTACTCATTCCGCCTCTTTTTAATAGGAAATCCTTAACCTTGGTCAAGAACTCAACTTTGATGTCTTGTTTCGATAACAGACCAATCTTATCCCATGGAGCAGTCAAGAAGTCCTTATTGAAGACTGAGTTCTCTAGGAATTCTTCTTCTGTTCTGATGAACTCTCTCCCGCCACGAAAGAACTTGAATCCATTATCTGTTGGAGGATTGTGACTCGCAGTGATGATGACTGAGGCTGAAACGTCGTCAAGTGCACTATAGTATGCACAAGCGGGCATTGGAGCAATTCCCAAATCAACAACATTGACTCCTGTTGAGAGCACACCACCAACAAAGACGTTTCTTAGAACCTCGCGTGAAGTTCGAGCGTCGGTTCCCACTCCCACTACTCCTTTCCCCTCAAGGAACGAACCCAGTGCTCTCCCAAGTCCTAGAGATAGTTCTGGAGTTGACTTCTCAATTATCGATCCTCTGATACCAGATGTGCCAAACAGTTTTTGTGTCATTATCATCCCTCTACTCGTGTTGTGGAAGTGCCAGGTCAACAATGTCTTTTGCCGCCTCTCCCATTCTCAGAAGACTGTCCACCACTAGGACCTGAGTCTGTGGTTGTCCATTTGGTGTGGCAATTATATGCTGTCTAAGCTTTGCGGTCTCAGAGATCAACCGCTTCTCAGCATTGATGACAGAAATTACCTTTTTGGGCTCGAACTTGAACAGATTCTTGACTGCATCTGAGAACATATTGAGCACCTCAGTTGCAATCGGTTCAATTTTTTTCACCAGAGAGGCATCAATCGGTTCTTCAACTCTCTGTGCAATATCCACAGCCAAGTCTGCAATTCGTTCTATGTACTGAACTGCTAGGCGGAAGTCGAGTGCCTTTACAGGAGTGAGTTTCATAGCCTCACCCATTCTGGGATATTGTATTGCAGACCTGAGCTCTCTTACAATCAGAAAGAATAGTCTATCAACTTCTTCATCACGTTGGACAACTTCGTCTGCTGCATCTCTATCTCCAAGGAAGTATGCATTCAATGAGTCATTGATCATCCTAGATGTAATTTGATGCATTCTACGCATGGCGGTATTCACAGGGAGTCTAGATGGGTCGACAAGACATCGTAGAACAATCTGTTTGTCATCATCTTCAGCTATCTCAAGGGCAACAAATCGCTGGATAATACGTTTCAGATCATCCCGCTGCTTATTGGTGATTTGTTCTTTACTCACGATACGAATCTCATCAAAACCAAGCAAGTATCTGCTCGTTATCTCCCACCGTAGATTCTGCTGAATATCCGCTGTCGTAGTTCTCGGTTCTCCAGTTTTGGCAAAACGGGGATCTATGATCAAACAACCGTCCTCTCGTTCTGCTATGAACACAGAATCCCCCTTGTTCAGCTTTTGTTTGGTCACCCAGTCCTTTGGCAAAATTATTAGAAATGAGCTCCCAGTCTTCCCGCCAGTTTGCTGCAAAGTTCTTGTGATTACCATGACTCTCACCCAGAGAAGGAAGTCAAACAATCGGTCCTGACTTATTACATTTCCCGCGCATCTATTTTTCCACAGTGCAAGATGGAAGACGTTTAAAACAAGAAGTAGGTATTCCCTCATTCGGTGACTCTTTGACATCCAGTATTCGACGCAATGTACTGAGACTGCTGATAGAGTCAGGATTACAAATCTCACCTGAGGCATTAGAATATCTACTAGACCAAGATTCACCAATGGAAGCAGTCGCTATTATTCTGAAAGTCGAAGACCATCCTCAGGTATTGTCAAGAACTTATGTCGAATCACTCGTCGAAGGGAATGTCTGGGATTACCGCGTGGAAAAGAACCCTGAGCAAGATCTTGTAGGTTCTGAGGGTACGGTTGAAGATTTTTTACGGTTATTCAGAGACCGTTTTAATCGCATAAGACGAATCTATATGAACCGTATTGACACTCAGAACGCTGTTTCTCCATTCACAGCAAAGCTGAGAAAGGAATCTGCTAGGGCACGAAAGGCAATGAGTAAAGAGGGTATGCGAATAACAGCCCGCACATCCCAAGTTGTTCTTGGTGTTGTGAAGGAACGAAATCTCTCTCGGTCCAAGAATGTAATTGTGGAACTAGAGCACGTAGAGAATGTCAATAAAGGAGATCGGATGGAAGAACTCTACTCTACGATAATTTGTGTGGTTCCCGCCACCAGAGAGGGTTTCAAGGGTCAACAACTCGCTGAGAAAGCGAACTCACTTCTTCTTGATGAGGTCGTTTGCATCTCTGGGTTTGTGGATGAGCAGGCTCGGATGATTGCAGATGATGTGATTTTTCCTGACATTCCTATGGCTCGTCCTGCAGGAAGAGCAAAGCGCGATGTCTATGCAACCTTCATTTCAGACACCCATTGTGGTAGCAAGGAGTTCTTGGAAGACGAGTTTGATTCATTCATCGATTGGTTGAACGGTCGTGGTGTGGAGGAGGAAGATAAGCACATCGTGAAGAACATTCGATACCTCTTCATTGCAGGCGACATGGTGGATGGTATCAGTGTTTACCCCTCTCAGAGATACGACCTGAGAGTGACAAGCATCCATGATCAGTACGCACTTTTTGCTTCCAAAATCAGAAAGCTACCGAAACACATCAAAGTATTTTGTATTCCAGGAAATCATGATGCTGTCAGACAGGCACTTCCTAAACCACCGATTTCTGAGGAATTCGCAGAACCGCTGTATAGACTAGGAGAACGTATCACAATGCTTGGAGATCCAAGTCAGGTCATTGTGGAGGGTGTCAATGTTTTGATGACACACGGTGACAGCATGGACGACCTAGTCACTAACATTCCAGGGGCATCCTATGCAAAGCCAGCAGCGCCAATGAAGGAACTGCTCAAGAAACGACACTTGGTACCTCTATATGGTGGCAAAACAGAACTTGCACCACTTCCTCGTGATTGGATGGTCATCGACACCCCCCCAGACGTCGTGCATTTTGGCCATGCTCATCATAACGCAGTAGACAACTATCGAGGAGTCCAGATAATCAACTCTGGAACCTTCCAAGCACAGACAGACTTCATGAAGAAACAGGGTGTGGTACCTACTCCGGGAATTATAACGGTCCTTAATCTCAAGACTGGGCAACCTGACATCAGGTTCTTCTATGAAGGCATATCAACCTGACTCTATTTCTTGTGCCACCTTACTGAGTCGAGTGTCGTCATCAAGAATGACGCCAATCTGTTTCTTACTCACCGCTAGTTTGATCTTCTTGGTCCTACCGTATCGCCCCTTCGAGATCACCGTGGTATTGATCAGACCGAGCATATCGAGCTCTGAGATTAGATCGGACACCCGTCGTTGTGTCAAAGTATCTAATGACAGGGATTCTGCAATTTCGGAATAGACGTTGTAGCACTCGCCTGTGAATATGTCCTTCTGACCCTTGCTGGCTAGAACGTAGACCGCAAACAGGACAGCTTTCGACTGCATAGGTAACGTCTTCACAGTTTCTGTGATAGTGTCACGTTCGATAACCTTCTGTGCCTCTCTGACATGGTCCTGAGTCACTTTCTCATCGCCTTTTCTCTCTGCAAGCTCGCCGGCTGTTCTGAGCAAATCCAGTGCTCTTCTTGCATCACCATGCTCCTGAGCTGCCAGCGCTCCCACAAGGTTGATGACTCCTTCGTCACCTATTGCGCTAGTGTTGAAGGCAAGAGCCACCCTCTGCTTCAGGATTCCTTTCAGTTCTACTGCATTGTAGGGTGAGAAAATCACCTCTTCCTCTCCAAGAGTAGAAAGAACACGTGGGTCAAGCATCTCCTTGAACGTGAGGTCATTACTGATCCCGATGATGGAAATCCTACTATTCTCCAGCTCTCCATTCATCCGAGTCAACCCGTAGAGGATATCATTACCCTGACCAGCATCACGTTTCAGTAGACTGTCAACCTCGTCCAACACAACTGTGAGAATGTTTGCGTCTGAGTCCAGTTTATTCTTTAACACCTCTCGAATCTCGTCAGTGGGGAGACCGGTGAATGGGACCTCTGAACCGTCAGCCATTGTAGCATCTATCTGGTCACATAGGCGTTTCAAGACCCTGTAGTTAGTTCCAACAATCCTGCAGTTCACGAAAGCTGTGAGGGGTGGGTTTACACCACTTTCTTCTGCCTTGTTCACAAGCATGTCCAGCACATAACGGGCCACTACGGTCTTTCCAGTCCCAGTCTTCCCATAACATAGGATATTGGAAGGCGGAGCGCCTCGGAGGGCTGGTCCTAAAATTGACCCAATTCTATTCATCTGATCATCACGGTAAGGCAGACTTTCCGGAACATATGTAGGCCTCAGAGCAGTTCTGTCTCTGAAAATGGCCTGACCCTGTAGAAACTTGTCAAATAGTTTATCGAGAGGTTTTTCCAGTATTAACACCTCAGTGTCACACGAAATTGTTGATTTTGGGATGACCGAACTTCCATAAGAAGTTAAGGTAAGTTCCACTGGAGTTCATATGGAACACATGGAACTGATAAGAGTAGGTATTACGAATCCTAGTCATGGATTAGAAATTGTGTACAAATGATATGATTCATCTGCACTGATTATTATGACAGCAGGTTATCAGATGGTGGATTGAATGCGCCTTAGGGATTTGGAGATTGCACTTGAGTCGATGGAACGTCTTGATAGATACGATGTTTCATTGGAACAATATCCAACTCCAGCACCGATTGCAGCCTCTGTCCTCTATGCAGCACAGATGGAACACAATGATATCATAGACAAGACTGTGTGCGATCTCGGTTGCGGAAATGGTATCTTCGCCATTGGGGCTGCTCTGCTAGGAGCAAACTGCGCCATTGGAATTGATGTGCAAAGCAAAGCCTTAAAGGCGTCACAAATGAACTCACGCTCACTCGGAACAGAAGACACTGTAGACTGGGTCCTGGGGGATGTTTCCTCCTTGCAGCTACATTGTCTAGTTGATACCGTAGTGAGTAATCCTCCATTCGGAGTGAAGAAAAGAGGTGCAGACTTGAGATTCCTGAAAAAGGCGATCTCGATTGCTGATGTAACATACAGCATGCATCTCGCAGGTGACAAGAATAGGGTCTTCCTGAAGAACGAGATTGAGAAGCTGGGTGCAAGAATTGCGCAGCTTGAAACGTTTCAGTTTCCAATTGGTCGACTGTTCGAGTATCACCAGAAACAGAAACACATGGTGGATGTAGATTTGTATCGTATATGCACCAACGAGTGTGAATAGAATGGCAGATGTAAAGAGCGGCGATATTGTAGTGCCTGGTGACCAGTTGTGTGTCATTGAGGAATTGATGCCTAGTTATGGTACTTACGAGAAGGAAGGAGTTGTCTATGCCGCTGCTCCTGGAACAGTCACTATGGACCTCAAGGATCGTAGCATCCGTGTTGTTAATACCGATGGCAAGATGAAGCTAGCACTCCCAATCGAGGGCGATATCCTCATGGGAAAGGTCACCCATGCCTTTGAACAACGTGCGGAAATCGTCATCGTGAGAAGGAACGACAAGGACATTCACAGTGGACTCGTCGGAGAACTACACATCAGTAATGTGACTAGGAGATATGTCAAAAGCATGCTTGATGTCCTTAAACAGAATGACATCGTCCGTGCAGTTGCTCTCAACACACACCGGATACCAGTGAAACTGTCTCTCGTTGGTCAAGAGCTAGGAGTCGTTTTGGCATACTGCTCCAGATGTGGGAACCCATTGACACTTACAACTCACAACAACATGTTCTGCCTCAGATGTGAGAATCGAGAAACCCGAGAAGTCGTCAAAGATTATGGACTAAGCTACGGTCTAGAAGCAAGACCTGATCTAGCTCCTCGTAGAAGGTCATATGAGGGCAGACGTTATGATCGCGATGACCGTGGAGGAAGGCGGTTTGATGGTCCACGAGGAAGAGGTGGCGACAGACGTGGTGGTGGACGCGGTGATAGACGAGGCGACGATCGTCGCAGAGGCGATAGGAGGCGTTAGACGTGAAGCCAAGAACTATTGAACATACTAATAACGAACTGAAATTTGAGATAGTTGGAGAAGGACATTCCTTTCCGAATCTGCTCCGAAAGACACTCCTAGAGGAGTCATCGGTGGAGTTCGCTGGATACAGCATTGAACATCCACTTCTTGCCAGTCCAATACTGACCTTGAAGACAAAAAGACGTCGGGCTAATGTGGTCCTGAGGGAATCACTAGAGAAGATGCTTGCCCGAACTGAGGAATTTCGCAAGAAGTTCAAACAAGCAGCAGCTGACCACAGTGTCGATTGATATTCACATAGAACCTTGGAGGTCCCTTTCTGATGTGGGAATCCTTCGTAAATCATGAATCTCTAGAGTCAATCATGAATGACAAGGGTCTCGCAAAAGTAGGAGACAATCTGGTTAATTTTGTATATTCTCTTGCCAAGTCCATTGTTCTAGGACACACAACTGGTGAGAAAGTGAGAGACAGTGTTCTTGCTAGAGCCATCCGCGCTACTGATGTCTATAGTCGTATCTCCCGAAGAACAGATGCCGGAAGGGCCGCTGATGCTTATGAGGCAATCATGGCCTATCTATGGATGACAGGCAAGCTTTCTATTCAAGAAGCAGTCCAATCAATCTCAGAAACACTTCAAATTGACTCCAAGACCAACAGGAAGAAAGAAGGCGAACTAGCTGCGCTATCATTCCAGTATCTTCTGGAACAACACATTGCTTCGTTGCCCTAGATTGGAATGTTGGTTGTTGTCATAACGCTTAATTGAAATCACTATGAACTGACGAAGAAGTTGATTTCCCATGGAATTCTGTGAAAAATGCGATGCAATGATGATAGGAACCACAGAAGAAGATGGTAGTAAAGCCCTGAAATGTCGAAGTTGTGGACATACTAAGGCCATCAAAGGCAGACTAACAGTTTCTCGAAACATCCAGAAAACCCCTCGTGACAAAATAATCGTAGTAGACGATGACTCCATTCCTATGCCCAAAACAAAGGCCTCGTGTCCGAAATGTGGAAACAATGAAGCCTATTATTGGACAGTCCAGACAAGACGTGGGGATGAGGGGGCCACAGAGTTCTATAGATGCACAAAATGCAAGCATACATGGCGTAACTATGGCGGATGACCAACAATAGATGACTACAGATTTATAGCCCTCAAATTGTAGTCCTCCCTGTGACCTGTGTCTGGATGGTGTATCAACCTTGACAGAAGAGAAAGGCAAATTCCAACGCAAACCATCAAAACTCATGAGGATACGAGATCTATCAGCAAAAACTGATCATGCAGTAAGAGTGATGGGGATAGTTGTTGATTCCGGTCCTGGTTTTGCAGTCATTCAAGACATCTTTGATGATGTAAAGAAGGCAAAGAAGATTCCAGTGAGTTTTGAGGAACCTCTTGAAATTAAGCACAAATACATGATAATTGGAGAAGTGACAGAGAAAAAAGTCGAGGATGGCAAGGAACTCCGATTGAATGCAGCAATTGCTCATAACATCGATGCTTTAGATATCGCACTCTACAAGGAATCTCTAGAAATGGAGGAAAAGGTCACTCGCACAATGACTGATTAGGTGCTCAAATACCTCTAATTGGATATGATAGTAATAAACAACTTAGGTGGTTTGCCGAGAGGTACATTTTAAATCCTGAACTCATTCAGAGAATCTAGTTCAAAGCTGGAGATTATGGTATGTTTCACGCGACACTTGATAGTACAAAGACTTGGAAGCAGATTATTGACTCATTAGCAACGCTTCTCACTGAGGCACACTTTCGTGTGTCAGAATCAGGAATATCACTACGCCAACTTGACTCGTCAAAGGCCGCCATGGTCGACTTGGCCCTTCCTTCTGATATCTTCCAGGAGTACAAATGCAAGGGTGAGCATGACATCTGCCTGGGCATTGATGAACTGACCAAGATTAGTAAGCGTATGGCAGGTGATGAAAATCTTGAATTCAACCTTGATGACAATCGCTTTGAGATCAAGATGGTCGGTCAGGCAGACAGGGTTTTCAAGCTACAACTACTGAGGCCTCCTGAAGACCAGACGAAGAAACCAGGCATCGCATTTGACGTGAAGGCAGAGATGTTGGCTGATACCTTCAAGCAGGCAATCAAAGACATTGCAGTCGTATCCAGTCACGTGAAGATCACCGCGGAAGCTGACAAGCTTGCATTTGCAGGTGAGGGTGACACAGGTGAAGCCAGTGTCGCTCTGACAACAAAGGGTGACGCGCCAGCGCTTTTCCAACTGGAAGTTTCGGGAAAATCAGTCGCAATGTACGCCCTTAACTATCTCTCAGAGATTTCAAAGGCGATTGCCAGTGACAGTCTGATGCTTCAGTTCACTTCAAACAAACCAATGCTCCTGGAGTATTCCATAGCAGAGGCAGGAAGCATAAGTTTCGTTCTGGCACCACGTGTGGAACGTAGGGCTGGAGCGTAGGGCGGACCGTGGGTAGAAACATGTCGAAGCAGAGTCAGAGTTTCACAAGTACAGTCTTGAAACTGCGATTCATGTTTCATGAATATTACAAATCTAATTCCGATTCTATTGACACGCCTGAAAAAATTCACACCAAGGAGTTCGGTATTCAGAGCTGGGAGCACAACTGGTTCTGTCCTAAAAGACGAGCTCGTGATGAATCAGGCAGCGATGTTTTCTACGGTTGTGGTCAATCAGGAAAATCCTTCGATTCAGTCAAGAAATGTCCAAAGTGTGGGTCTACTGAGATTCAGACAACAATGTGGCGCCGTCATGTCGGTTATCTTGACCGTGCCGAGCTTGTAAAAGACTTGGCAACAGTAGCACCTCACAGTATCTACCATTCTGCAGCCTTCTATAACATTCCTGTTGCTCGTCATATGGATGAAAAGGAATGGACAGGTGCGGAATTAGTTTTTGATATAGATGCTGACCATTTGGATCTCCCCTGTGCTGAAGAGCATGATACATGGAGATGTAATGCTGAAAGTTGTCACAAGACAGGCTCAGGACCTTCTCCGGAACAATGTCCTGATTGTGAAGGAAAAAGATTCAGTACGAGGAAATGGGTCTGTGAGAAATGTCTAGAGGAGGCAAAGAATCACACAGTCAAATTGTACGATGATTTCCTCGTCAACGACTTTGGTTTTGACCCCAACACGATCAAACTCAATTACAGCGGACACAGAGGATATCACATCAGGGTCCATGATCCATCTGTCTATACACTTGATTCTAGCAGTAGGATTCAGATTGTTCACTATATCATGGGTCTAGGTCTCAACACAGAGAAAGTTATTGTTTCACAGGGAAGAGTGAACAGAATTCCTGCTCGTACCTTCCCAGGTTGGTCTGGAAAGATGGCAGATGCAATAGTCGAGTTCGTACGGAACATTGACAAATACTCGGGGACCGAACGTTGGGTCAAACCTCTCAAGACGGGAAAGGTTGCAGCTTTGGATGGTCTTCTTAGAAATCCTCCCATTTTGAGCAAGGAGGCCAAGTCGATTGGTCTGAAATCTTGGCAAGAGATTGCGGAAAAAGCAGCCGAGTACTATGGTGGAGAAATTGATAGACCGGTGACTCACGACATCCATAGAGTCATCCGATTGATTGGTAGTCTGAATGGAAAGACTGGATTCACTGTTGTAGAATTGGCCCGAGACCAGTTGGATGAATTCGACCCATTTAGAGATGCCATTGCATTCAACGAGGGACAGATGAAGGTCAAGTTTCTGCATAAAGATCCAGGAGTTCCTCGATTCAGAATCGGTGATGAAGAGTACGGACCATTTCATGGTGAATCTGTTGAGCTACCTTCAGCTGCAGCAGCATTTGCCTTATGCAAAGGAGTTGCTATTATTGAGTGATTTGGGATATACAGACATAGAAGCCACATGGAAGAGTGAACTAGAGAATGAGGGACTTCAAGACCTAGGCGACCTGCGACTCAGCAAAATGGTTTCGTATCTTTCCAGTGTTAGACTCTCGTTGGCAGCTCTTGATGCCGAGAAACGTATCCAGGCAGATATTCTGACGCAGGAAGCTCTGAATCTTGAATTCATGATAGAGGACCTCCTCAAGCTTCGAAAACAGAAGATATTGAAATCTGCATTGTCTGGGCATCGGCCTAGGGGTGATATGACTCTCTCCGAGGAAGACCTCTACAAAGATTTCCAGAGCGCTCTTGACAGACATACGGAGTTTGTCAAGGAATCACTTGCAGGAACTCCAACACCGACGAAGAAAAAGACAAAGAAGAAAAAACAGACAAAGAAGAAGGAACCAGAACCCCCCTCTGACACAGAGGAAATCGACTACGTGTATGTCAGGTTCTTAAGCGCTATCAAAGACAAGGTCATGGGCATTGATGAGAAGACCTATGGTCCTTTCAAGAAGGAATCTGTCGCGAGGCTTCCAGCAGCCAATGTGAGTCACTGGATACGCGATGGCACTGTCGTTCGCTTCGTCCCAGAGGAGGATACTGAATGACAAAGGATGTCATCATCAAAGAGATTACATCGATTATGGATTATATCGAAGAAACAAAGAACAGGGTGGAGTTGGACCATGACAAATTCCAAGTTGCACTCACAAATACACTACGGCTTCTTGGTGACACAAATCCCACTCTTGCTAAATTGAAGGGAGATGCAGAAGATCTCAAGGGGTATCTTGTCAAGACAAGCACAGGTATGAGAGAAACCGCGATTCAACCTTATCACCAGTTGAGAAAAAGAATGGAGAAAGTACTACGTTTACTCCAGACAACATAGTATAGAAAGTCCTAAGTGTCGGTTAGAGCTTGTTGATTTCATGTCACCTCCCCGCTCATGGCCTTTCTTTCTTGTTGGTTCAGTGTGCGTCTTATTAGCGATTTCCGGCATACTGACGAACCTCCCGCCTTCTTGGGGACTTCTTGAAATTTCTCTGTACCTAGGTCTTGTAACACTTGGAACAGCTGGTATACTGCGTCTAATCTATTCAAGAGGACTAGAAGACTAGTGGTTCCTAAAATAAAGCGCGTCTACAAACTCTTTTAATATGGGCGACCAAATTGCCCAGCCATCTGCCAAAAGCTAACAAATGCTTGTGGTGCATACCATGGCTGACACTGATGAACCTGCTGGACCTCCAATCACATTGATTGATCCAATTGATGTGTCGAAACTCAATAAGAAGTTCCGTGAAGAAATTCAAAGCATGCCAGATGGTGAGGAACTTTCTGCCTGTTTTGCTTGCTCCACCTGCACAGCTGCTTGTCCCATTGCGAACATTTGGGAGTACAAACCTCACCAATTGATTCGAATGATAATATTGGGCATGCGTGACGAGGTGCTCTCTTCTGAAGAGATCTGGCTCTGTCTGACGTGTTTCGAATGTCAAGAACGATGTCCACAGAAGGTACGTGTCACTGACATCTTCTTTGACTGCAAGAATCTAGCCGCTGAGGAAGGAAAGGTGCCACCCAACATCGTCGGTCTTGGAAAAGAGCTGCTAGAGAAAGGTCAGCTGTACACAGTCACTGCCGACTGGGAAAGGGAGGACATGGGTCTGGAACCAGAAGTACCTGGTCTATCTATTGACCCAGTGAAGGAAATCCTGGCTGAAACTAGAACCAAGAAACTCGTGGAGGGTGGTGAGTAAAGTGCCAGTATACAACTTCTACGTGGGTTGCAGTGTTCCCGCTAACTATCCAAACTATGAAGCAGCCACAATCAAGGTTGCTGAGGCTTTTGACATGCAGCTCGAATACATGGAGGGAGTTGCCTGTTGTGGGAGTCCCAACCTTCGCGCTATCGATTATATGGGATGGCTGACAGTGAACGCTCGAACACTGGCCATTGCAGAGAAGAATGGACATGACATAGTCACACCTTGCAATGGTTGTTTTGCATCCCTCAAGGATGTATACCACTTTCTAAAGCATGACGATGAATACAGAAAGAAGGTCAATACAGTCCTAAAGAAAGAGAGTCTAGAGTTCAAGGGCACTATAACCCCTCGTCATTTTGTTGAAGCCCTATACACTGACATTGGTGTTGAAGAGATAAAGAAAAAGATCACAAAACCACTGGACGGTGTAGGGATAGCAATCCACTACGGTTGTCATGTTCTACGACCGGTCGATGTCACGGAGTTCCGACCTGAGTTTCTAAACGAGTTAGTTGAAGCCACTGGTGCCAAAGTTATTGAATATCCTCTTTGGAAACAGTGCTGTGGGGCAACAGTACTTCCTGTCAATGAAGCATTGGCAATACGTCTAGCTCGTGACAAGTTGAAATCAATGAAAGAGTTTGGTGCGGTATTCATCACGGTGGTCTGCCCTGCCTGTGGGAACCAACTTGATCTACAACAGCTTGGTCTGAAGGAGTCATACGGTGAAGAATATGGTCTTCCAGTAATTCTTTACCCACAGATTCTAGGCTTGGCTTTGGGATTTGATGAGGAAGCAGTTGGTCTCAGCATGAACAGAGTTCCTGCAGACCCGATTATTGATCATTTGACGGGCTGAGGTGAAAGAAGGAGTGTCTAATCCGGTCCTCGTCATTGGCGCCGGCGTTGCAGGGATGACTGCTGCCATTGAGCTAGCAGATTCTGGAATCCCAACAGTTCTAGTCGAACGTCTGTCTACAGTGGGTGGCAATGCACTAGACCTATACAAGGCATTTCCAACCGACGACTGCTTCTACTGTTTTGAGGGAAATCGTTGGCGTCCTGGAATACGCAAGTGCTTCTACCGGAGTGCAATGATAGACCAGCCCAATATCAGTCTAAAGATGAATAGTGAGGTAGATGAAATATCTGGCACTCCAGGTCAGTTTTCAGTCAAGCTCAGAATAGGTCCTCAATACATAGACCCGAAGAAATGTACCATGTGTGGTCTTTGTATAGAGAAATCAGATGCCTTCTGTCTTCTATCTCCACAATGTCAACCTCAGGCAGTGTTCTATGACCCTACGAAGAAGGATGACGGAGCCAAACTGGCTTCTGAAGAATGTCCCACCAAGGCTATCGACTTGGATGCCCAATCCGCCGAGGACAGTGTGACGGTTTCTGACATAGTCATTGCCACAGGCTATCAAGAGATGCAGCCAACCAATGTGGATGAGTATAGTTATGGGAAACATCCCAACATTGTCACTCAGCTTGAACTAGCTAAGATACTTGATCCTCTCGGAGAATCAGGTGGATCCCTCGTGAAACCGTCTGATGGTAAACCAGCAAAACGAGTGTTGATGGTTCAATGTGTTGGAAGTAGGGATGAGAACTACAATGCGTATTGTTCAAAGATTTGTTGTATCTTTGCACTCAAACATGCTAACATCATCACACAAGAACGAGATTCAACCCAAGTCAGTGTTGTATACATGGATATCCGTACTTACGATAGATATGAGCGGTACTATCGCGAAGCCAGAGAATCCGGTGTGGAATTTGTTCGTGGAAGAGTTTCCCTCATCACGCCCAAAGAGGACGACTCACTAGACATTGTTGTCTACGACTCTCTTCTCAACAAGTACCTCAAGTTTTCAGTTGACCTATTTGTTCTTTCATCAGCCCTAGAACCCTCAGCTGAGGCTGACAAGATTATCGAAACCCTGGGACTAAATTCTGCAAGTGGCTTTTTTGGCGCTGCAGACCCAGCCTCAGAGAATGAAGTCGTTGTGGGAGATCATGTATACGCATGTGGTACTGCACTGGGTCCAGCAGAGATCCCCGAGAGTGTGACTCAAGCGCGTGCAGTAGTTTCCAAGATTCTACAGAGCAGGAAGTGATATGGATGGGCGACAGTAAATCACCAGTACTCATCTGCACCTGCGGCAATCAACTCTCCTTGAAGTATGATTACTTAGAATCTGAAGTCGGAAAGATGGACCTGGCATCATCCGTGACAGTTCATGACCTAGTCTGTCAAGAAGATGGCCTAGCAAAGATAGCCGAGTTACTCAAGGCAAACAATGGACATCTTGTCATTGCTGCCTGTACAAGTCAGAAGATCCAACCCCGAATCAAACAATATCTGGACGCAAAGAAAATTAATTCCTCACAGATTCAGTTCGTGAACATACGCGAGCACTCTGCCTGGGTCCACAATGATGCAGACGAGGCAAGTCAGAAGTCTGCAGATATGATTCGCGGGACACTTGCAAGGTCTGCAAAATCAAACCCTCTAACATTGGAAAAGAAAGAGATACCTAGCCACGTCACGGTCATCGGTGGAGGAATTGCTGGTGTCGAGTCAGCACTTGGCTTATCCATTTTCGGTTATGAGGTCACTCTACTAGAGATTTCAGAAGTACTCGGAGGTCACGTGAAGGACCTCCCAGTCGTGGCACCCACCGGAAAGTCTGGTAAGGAAATTCTCAGTGGTAGACTAGAAGCTCTTGGGAATGACAATAACATCACAACCTTGACCAAGACTAGAGTCAGGTTTGTTACCGGAGAGATGGGCGACTTCACCGTTCACTACACATCAGACGATGAAGAGGAGCTGACACTACAGACCTCAGGAATCGTCTTGGCTACTGGATTTGAGGAATTCAAACCTGTGGCAATGGATGAGTATCGTTACGGCAAGAATCCTGATGTTCTCACACAGTTTGAGTTGTCCTGCATGCTCAGTGAAGATAATCTTGCCAGGCCCTCTGATGGAGAACCAGTGAGGGAAGTGGTCATGATCCAGTGTGTTGGAAGCAGATCTGAGGATTACAAGAAGGACTGCAGTAAGCTCTGTTGCACCTTTGCCATCGATAACTCACTAGAGCTTATGGAAAGGGTTCCTGATGCCAATGTGCGAATAGTGTACATGGACATCCGCGTACCATTTGAAAACGAGATGATATACAAAGAGTCTCGAGAGAAGGGTGTTGACTACATCCGTGGTCGAGTCAGTATGACTTGGGAACAAGAGGGTCAGACCTACGTTCGAATTTACGACTCCCTGCTGGATAAATATCTCGAGATACCCGTTGACCTCCTAGTCTTGTCTTCTGCAATACTGCCCCCAGATGGGATTTCAGAACTCTCTGAGAGTTTAGGTTTTGCAATCGAAGATGATGGACATGTGCAAGATCTCTATGGAAAATTGCGACGAAACGAAACTCGCCGACGGGGAGTTGTAGCAGTTGGCGGTGTAACAAGACCACAGTTCGTCTTTGAGGCTGTCACAGATGCACAAGCAGGAGCCCTCATTATTCACAATGAACTACAGGGAGGCTCAATCGAGGCTATCGCACGAGGTGCGGTCCTAGATGTGGATGACTGTATTGGCTGCAGTCTTTGTGCACAACAATGTCCTCGTGGTGTACCACTCATGATTGAGCAGACAGAGGCTGAGGAAGTGGATGAGGATCAAAAGATTCTCTTCAAGGCTACCATTGACACCCTGAACTGTCACTCCTGTGGAGTCTGTCAGAGCCTCTGTCCATCAGGAGCAACTCAGCTCAGCTTTCTCTCAAATGACCAGCTCTGGTCTGAGATAGAAGCTTTGCTTGAAGGTGCAGGTCCGGAGTATCCACTCACACTCTGTTTCTATTGTGAGGAGTGTTCAGTATCTACGATAGATATCGTCGGAACTCAAAAAATGGAGTATCCTGCAAGCACTCGTTTCATTCCTGTACCATGCGCTGGTCGAGTGAGTATCATTGACATTCTCAAAGGGTTCGAAAGTGGAGCCAGCACGGTCATGGTTGCAGCCTGTGAGAAGGACCGTTGCCATATTGGGGGGACTGGCAACGAGATTGCTCAGGTACAAGTCGACGTTGCTCGAGACATACTCGACGCAATTGGTTGGAAAGGTGAACGAGTAGACATGTTCAGGATGTTCAGTGCTGAACCTGAACGATTCACCAATGCGATTAATGAGATGGTGAAGCGTGCCAAGAAGTTTGGACCCACTCCAGTACACAAAGGAACTGCTGGCAAGTGGATGGAGGTGAGCGAATGAGTCAATCCACACCTGAGAAGACCATCGCTCCAAAGAGACAGCGCATGTTGGACATGGTCCTTGCTCTTGGTGGTCTCAAAGAAGAGTCAGCAATTCCACTAGGCAAAGTCAAGGAAGAACTCGAGAACCTGAAGACTGAGCTAGCACCTCTTACTGAAGCAATTCTCACATTTCCCGACTCATACTTTGGAGAGTTTTTGAAAGCCTTTGAAAAAACAAACCTCATTGCAGAAATCAATGACAAGGGTATACTCCAAGAAGCAATATCCAATCTTGAAAAATCCCAGTCGATTACAGAATCTGAACCATTGAAGGGATTATTCACACTGCTCTCGGACACACTATCTAAAATGACAGTAGTGGAAAAGAATCATGTCAGCATAGAAGTTGATATGGGCGCAGTTCTCTCCACAATTTTGGAATTGACATCTGAGATAGATTCAACCATTACACAATTTGAGGAGAGCGCCAAAACAGAGGCTGAGTCTGCTAGGTCTGAGCTAGTCGCACTGATCCAAGCCTTAGAGGAAGCCAGAGAGAAGACAGAAACTGAACCTAGTCTTGCATTGGACGAGCTCCAGAAGATTGGGACAAAGACTCGATATGGCCCAGGCCTGAGAGCAACCGCACAGGTAAAGAGGGGAAAACGAGAGGACCGAATAGACGAAGCAAGTTTTGCAAGACTCGTCAAAGATAACATTCTCACTGAGGTGCACCGTGGAATTATCATGTTCATACTTGGGAAAATGGGTTCGAAGACAGTCATTCAGATGGGGGATGTCATGAACGTTTCACCACAGACTGTACAGAATGCCATTGTTACCATGATCCAGAGAGGAGAAGTGGAGATGGTTAGTCTCGAGGGTGATGCTCCAGTTTTCTCAAAGGTGCTCACAGAAACACCGAACTCCACCCTAGTCCTGAAGAGAGTTGTTCAACAGGTCCGTGGGATGACCAAGTCTTTGGGTGGTGATGAAGCAGATACCGCTGGTTCATCTCTCGAAAGACTACAGAAACTACTAGAACGACTACAAATCCTCGGAACCTATGATGAGACCACACTTTCTGAGAATCTGAACAAACTGAGAGAAGCTGTTGACGATGCCACTGAAGCATTACTCACTTCACAGACATCTGATGACTCGGAGAATCTCAGACTTCTCGTTTCTGCAGGTCTTGAAGCCTTTGCGAGATTCAGACTGAAAATCACTCTAGAGAAGGGTCCAAATCTTGTATCAGGTACGAACGTATACGGAGAGAAACTGGACCCAGAAGTGTATGAGACTATGATGGACAGCTATCTCGAGAACGAACTCGAGAGGGGCACAATTCTGATTCTAATCCGAGAACTAGGTGCAATGGCTGTCAAAGACCTTGCGGAGAGAACCAGCATTTCTCCTGATAGAATTCTTAGACACCTTCTCAGGATGAAGCTTGATGAGCTCCTAACCATTGCTGGGGAGAGTCATGGATACATTCTCTATGATGTACCGAGAACGCCCACGGAGGCTGAGTTAACACTTCAAACAGTTTGTAGTCTTGCTCTGCAACTAACGGAGGCAAAAGGTGAGGTCAATAGAATTCTTGGAGACTTCAATGCACAAGACATCGGTAACCTCGCAGGCTCTTTGGAAACCTTTGCCAAAGCCCGTGACAAGCTAGTCACAATCAGAGTGAGTGGAGCCATTGTTGACGAAGCCGCACTCGTTGAGGTCGAGGACAAGATTCGATCTGCGGTCCTTCTTGCGTATCGAACGCGTGCTAAAATCCCGAGTACAAGACCAAAGGTCACCCTCGAAGATCTCGCTGATGTGGATGTCCCATCAGTTCTTGATGAGTACAAGAGTCAGATGGGCTATGCCCCACTCCTAGGATTCGGAACTGTGAACTGGGAACACTCGAAATGTCTTGGATGCAAGTCGTGTGAGATCTCCTGTCCAGAGGATGCAATAGAGTTGAAACCACGAATCGAGATACCCAAGTTCTTCGAGATTTCAGACAAACAGATGTCTGAACTGCCGTCGAACCGTTCGTTATTCTATCAGACTGTTCAGAACATTGCCACAGCGAAACCATCCAAGGACATACTACTAGAAAACGAATCCCCAGGGTTTGGTACTGTGGAAGTTGATCTCTGGCTATGTGTCGCTTGTCGTACCTGTGTCAGACGTTGTCCAGGTACAGATGGTGGAGCTCTTGAATTGGAACTGAAGTGGAACCTACCCGAGGTAGTGAAACACATCACAACCTCTCCCTAAGTCTTGAAACCATCACTTAGCAACTGACTTATACCACATAGTCAAAGTTCAGAAACTGCACAAACTCGTGATGGGTGAATATGATGATTGACTTCAAGTTGACAGATGACCAGCTCGAGCTACAGAACAAAGCGAGGCGATTTGCTCAGGAATATATGATTCCTCATGCCCATTATTATGACAAAAGTGGAGAATTCCCACTACCCATTATTCAGAAGTGTTGGGAAGAGGGACTGATGAACCTCTCTATTCCGAAAGAGTATGGAGGTCTAGGACTAGGATCAATCGAACAGTGTATAGCTGTAGAAGAGATGGCTGCTGGTTGTGCGGGCATGACAACGAGTATCTATGTCAACACACTGGGTGCAGAACCTATTCTTGTGGCGGGAACTGATGAACAGAAGGAGAAGTACCTTCGCCCCCTCACCGACGAACTCAAGTTTGTCAGTTTCGCAGCTTCTGAACCCGGAATGGGCTCTGATGTGGCCGGAATTCAGACCCGTGTGAAGAAAGAAGGAAGCAACTATGTGCTGAATGGATCGAAGTTCTGGATCACAAATGCACCTCATGCTGATTATTTTACAGTCTTTGCAAGCCTAGACCCCACCAAGCGACACAAGGCACTCTGCGCATTTATTGTGGATGCCGATACTCCCGGAGTCAAAACAGGCCGTCCAGTAGAAAAGATGGGACACAGGGCTTCAACAACCTCATCAATCATGTTTCGTGATGCAAAAGTTCCAGAAGAGAATATCCTGGGCAGTGAAGGAAAAGGCTTTGGAATTGCAATGCGAACCTTCGCAATGACTCGCCCATCGATTGCGGCCTTTGCGACTGGACTTGCACGTGCAGCGATGGAGTATGCAAGAGACTATGTCAACAAGAGAGAGGTCTTTACTCAAAAACTGCGAGAATTTGAAGTGATTCAGTTCAAACTAGCTGAAATGTTTATGAAAATCGAAGCTTCAAGGGTATTGTACCTGAAGGCTGCGTGGACAACTGACAATGTTGGGGATGCCACTATTCCTGCTAGTGTGGCAAAAGCTTTTGCTACTGATGTAGCAATGGAAACTGCGAGTGAGGCGCTTCAAATCCATGGCGGATATGGCTACATCGATCAATATCCGCTTGAGAAACTCTTCAGAGATGCTAAACTATACCAAATCTACGAAGGGACTAGTGAGGTACAACGACTCATTCTTGGTCGTCATGTACTGAGTGGGTATGAACCTGCAATGGAAAAGATTCCGAAGTGGTACAACAAAAAACCCCCTGATTTTTGAAATTTGAAGGAGATTTACGATGATACTGAAAAAAATGGGAGATCTCAAAGAAATTGTAGCACTTGATGACACAATAATACGAGAGATGTTAAATCCCAAACACGACACAATCCCTCTTCATCTTGGTTACAGTCTTGCACATGCCACCCTTCCACCAAGGAAAACATCACTGCCCCATCGATTCAAAACTGCCTCTGAGGTGTATTATATCCTCAAAGGTGAAGGCATGATGCACATTGACCATGAAATTGAGAAAGTAGGTCCTGGAGATACTGTCTACATTCCCCCCAAGGCTGTCCAATCCATTGAGAATACTGGTGAAACAAATCTAGAGTTCCTGTGCATTGTATATCCAGAGTGGAAGCCAGATGCCGAGGAACTAGTGTGACTTTTGAGAATCACCTCAAACAAGTCCCTTCAGAGAGCGAGAAATCAGAGTCTTGACTTCTTTGAATACTGATATGAAAGATTATATGCCACCTATCACCCAGCCGACATTAACAGTCTAGGATGACAGATTCAAGATGCCACCTAAGGATATGAACATCATCGTGTTTGGCTGCATGCAGTGCATGTATGCTGCTAGTGATCTTGCAGGAACGATGAAGCTTCAGTACGACATCACGAGCAGAATCATCCGTATGCCGTGCACTGCTAGGCTGGACATCAACTTCATTCTCAAGGCGCTGCAAGAAGGGGCAGATGGAGTGCTGGTTATCGGATGCCACCCTGGAGACTGTGCGTACAAGACAGGGAACTTGGGGGCTGAGCGAAGGGTCAGGTTCGCGAGGAAGTTGATTGCCCAACTAGGCCTTGATGAGAACAGAGTGAAGATGGTGTTCGTGTCAGCAGCCGAAGGTGACTTGTTTGCGAAAGAGATCAATGACTTCGCAGATGAGATTCGAGCTATTGGTCCTAATCCTATCAGATTGTGACCTTTGACTAAACCTGCCGTATACCATCAGTTCATATGAGAATAAACAGTGGCCAAGATAACAAAAGAAAGAATCTGAATAGACCTGACAGTGAGAGTAGGTCGAGGCGACCAATAGAATAGAGTTCCGTCCAGTATCTCATTTATTACTGAATCAGCAATAATCAGACTTGAAGAAGAAAGAAGATAGAAGGGGCAAGAAGAAAATGGCAAAGAGCCCAAGACAAAGAAACACATTGAAGGACAGGGTCCGAAGAGCATTCAAGAATAACGAGCTCTGTCTAACAGCATTTGATGCACTAGAGAAAGACGTTGAGGTTCAGACCGTATTAGAAGACAGTAATCGTATGGCAATAGACCGAATGGGGTATTCAGACCATGGTCATACCCACTCACTCATCGTATCACTAAACGGAATCAAGCTTCTGACGGAGCTCAATAAGGGTGTAAAGACTACAATCGCAGAGGAAGAAACTGGCGATATCAAGGACTCAGAGCTAGTTGTGCTATTGGGTTGTTATCTCCATGACATTGGAATGGTCGTTGGTCGTGCCAATCATGATGAGTTCTCAGTGATAATAGCCATGCCAATACTGAATCGAATTCTAGGTAAGGTCTATCCTAAAGACAGACGAAAACAAGTGCACATCAGAAACCATGTGATGCATGCAATTTACTGTCATGACAAAGTAGCAGTTCCGATGACTGTTGAGGCAGGAGTAGTGGGAATTGCAGATGCTCTAGACATGACAAAGGGCCGAGCAAGAATTCCATTCGAGGCGGGCAGCGTCAATATCCACAGCGCGAGTGCAATGGCGATAGAACGTGTAAAGATTCGGAAAGGTGACACAAAGACTGTGAGGATTGAGGTCACTATGAACAACGCGTCAGGAATCTTTCAAATCCAAGAATTGCTCGAACAGAAGATTCGCAACGCGAAGGCATTGGTTGACCACATAGAACTCTATGCAATCATGTCCCCGAGAGAGGACAAGATCATAGAGGAAGAGCTAAGAGTACTTTAGCTCAGATATTTCCAGCAGGAAAACCACATCCTAACGAGTTCGTACATAACAGTTATTATATATGTACGATATCGAACACCCGCAGCGTTCGAGAGAGAGTGGCGAATCACGATGAAACGATTAGACGACATCGATTCCGATATCATTACAATGCTACAAAAAGACGGTAGACGTTCATTCAGCGAAATCGCTGAAGCTGTTAAACGGACAGAAGTCACCATTCGGCGACGTGTGAAAAGACTACAAGATGAGGGATACATCAGGCGTTTCACCGTAGTATTGGATCCACTCAAAATGGGACGGAGAATTCGTGCAGTCATTCGGGTCAAGACAGCGATGAAAGAGGCCAAAGAAATATCCGAGAAGCTCAAGAGCTTTCATGAGGTCGATGAGGCTTACTTTCTCGATGGTGCTTGTGGGCTTATGATGATGGTGACTGTCGACGATCTCACAGAATTGAAGACTTTTCTTGAAACTCGACTTGGCGGCGTATCTGGTGTTGGGGATGCTGAAACCTGCATCGTGTTGGAAGAAATCAAGTCATCCCTAGATTG
The DNA here is from genome assembly GCA_019057595.1 of Candidatus Thorarchaeota archaeon. The sequence continues at coordinate 8,727 of DXJI01000003.1, read as the reverse complement.
AAGGAGGGACACTGATGCAGTACACACTGCATCTAACTACTGAAAATTTGCAAATGCTCTATAAGCATGCTGAAGAGAGCCTACCCAATGAGGCCTCTGCACTCTTGTTTGGTATTGTTTTAGAGAGCTCTGTAACAATCAAGCATATCGAGCTTGCCAAAAATGAGTCTGATTCTAGTATGACTTCTTTCAGTGTGAATCCTGAAGAACAGTATCGTCTTTTAGTTGAAGCCGAGGAACGTCATGAGGAACTTGTGTGTATATTTCACTCACATCCGGCACCCCCGTATCCTTCTGCTACTGACAAAAGAAACATGAAACTCAATCCTGTTGTCTGGTTAATTGCATCAAACGAGAGTGGAACGTGGGAAAGTAGGGCTTACTTGCTGAATGACGACAAGGTGGAAGAGGTTGGACTGATTCTATCTTAACGACTGAGGCCCTTGATTGTTCCAGAGGTTCTTTTCGGCTCAAATGAAACCATACTCTTTCCGATGGACCCAATCAATACAGCAGACGTTATGACTTTCTCAAGGGAAGGTAGGGTACATTGTAGAACCCCTTCCCCCTTTTCTGGATCAAAGCTAATCAGATATAGTTTAGAGTCTGCTGAACTGACCTCCCCATAGAGAGATAGCAGGTTTTTCCATATTGCACTACTGAGTTGTTTCTCATCACACAGAGTGGGTCCATCACTATGAAGTTGGAATGACAGGTACCGCCTACGACTTTTCTTCATTCGTTCCCACCTCTCTGCATTATCTCGATTCCTTCCCCAACAAATTCTGGACTGAGTCTTCGTTGATTCCGCTCAAGAATCTCAAATGGAGTCCTAGATACAACAGTTTCAGCAAGCTTGGATTCCAATCCAAGAATAAGTCCAATGTGTCGCATAGCCATGGATGAACGCATATTCAAGGGGTGCTTGGCACCACTGGAGAGGACAACTAGCATTCCTGCATCTGTTGCAGTTTTCATCGCCTCTCGATATGCTTTGATTATCTTTGACCGATTCAGACCAATCGAGTTCAGTAGTGGTGTGAACTGAATCTCAAGACATGTTCCAGATGATGCTGCAAGACGTGCAGTCGATTCACGAATTTGGTTGTTCCTTGAAGGATCTAGCGTCAATAGGTCAACTCTATTATCTTCAGCTGCCCAGTTGGCTATCTCTACGGTGGTCAGTGGGACTGCAACAATCAATGTCTGTGATCTTATTCTAGTAGTTTGTTTCTTTACGGAGTTCAGACCACGACCCAACACATCAGCTCTCTTTGCGACAGAGAGTCCTTGTTCATTGGAAATAGGACCTTCAATCTGAGTTGCGAATCCTTTGAGTCCAATTCTCGCTGCTATCTCGATGAAGGATTCGATACTAGTGGAGTCTGATATGTATACCCCGAGATCGATTGATGACACTAGTCAACTCCTCCAGCTGCTTGAAGTCGTTTCTCAAGCATAGTCACAGCATCCACTTGTTTGCACCTTGGATATTGTCTGATATCTATCCTGACACTGATAATGTCTGGTCCTTCTGCCAGTGCTATCTTACCTTGGAACGCAGCCTGCTTATCAATCCTGAGAAAGAATAGGCAGTTTTCATTCAACCGGCGAATGAGTGAGTTCCTTACTCGCCTACGGTCTCGGTCATCAAAACCCGTGAGAATGTGGTCCAGAGTGGAATCACAACCAAGCTTGTTTCTCAACCTGGCCACAACTATCTGAATTTTGTATCCTGAATGACTCTCAGCCTTTGTAGAACTCATTTCCACATCTTTTCGATACTCTTCTGGGAAAAGATTGAGAATTGCACTCTCTACTCTCTCAGATAGCTCTGTAGCTCGTGAGTAAGCTCGTGCCTCAATCTTGGCAACGAACGTCATGAATTATCCCACGGTCAGGCTATTTGCCAACGTTGCCCTTGGCACCAAGTGATGGTCGTATCTTTTCTGCACCACGACCCTTCTTTCGCAGACCTCTACTCCGTTTCCCTGCTGAGGTGAGGCCTCGGTTATCTCTTCCCTTTTGGGTTGAGTCACAGATCCAGTTGATGTTGGGATCGTTATAGATCACTGGATGATTCGGGTCAACGAGAATGACTTCATGCCAGACCCATTTGTGGTCTGCACCAATCCAATAGGAGTTCAATACTCGCAGGTTGGGGAACTTTCTTCCCACTCTCTCCTCAGCTATCCAACGTCGAGATTTCTGAGGTGTGAATTTTGTGACACCCATGCCCCTTGGCTTTCGTCCACTCCTTGGTCTAGGTTTCTCACGTGGTCCACGACCCGTCATAATCCGGACGACCACATATCCCTGTTTGGCCTTGTAGCCCAGTGATCGAGCTCTTCCAAGACGTGTGGGGCGATCGAGTCGTACAATACTTCCCTGCTTTCTCCACACTATCATTCTACTTCTTACTAGGTCAGTCCGTTCCTTTTGACCCTCTAACCAAGAGACTTGTATGTGCTTGTATGCTGCTGGCACTATGTATTCCATCCTTTGCCGTTAATGATTCGCTTTGTTTGTGGTTCAGCCCTTTCGGGCCACATCCCGTGCGGACGTATCCGCCAACACAAAGGAAATGGTATGGTTCTAGAACATAGTCCAGAACCTATGCGTCACCGAGGAAATTCGCTTAAAGATGTAACGCTCTGTCTACTTCAGTCCCTGGATGACCTTATACGCTGTGAGCTCTCCCACTCTTACCTGTGCCTCTTTCGTGGAAGATGCAAGGTGAGGAGTTGCTACTAGTCGAGGATGTTTCACGAGTTCCCATTCAAGAGGTGGTTCTTTCTCGAATACATCCAATGCGGCGCCTTCAATATCACCATCGTTGAGAGCATTGAGAAGTGCCTTCTCGTCAACCACACCACCTCGTGCAGTATTGACCAGGAAAGCAGTTTCTTTCATCTTCTTGAACTCCTTCTCCCCAAACATTCCTTTTGTTTGTGGAACTAGTGGTACGTGAACTGTAATGTAATCTGAATTTGTAATCAACTCTTCAAAATTGCATCTCTTTGCACCCAAATCCTGGCACATCTGATCAATGTCTAACACATCGTAAGCTAGAATGTCCATATCGAACGCTTTTGCCCTTGCTGCAACTTCACATCCAATCCTACCAAAACCGACGATGCCCAGAGTCTTGTTCCAGAGTTCGGTACCTGCAAGTTTCTTCTTCTCCCAGCGTTCACCTTTCATTGAACTGTCAGCCTGTGTGATGTTTCTGGCCATGGCAAACATCATTGAGAACACCATCTCAGCTACAGAAACAGTAGGTGCTTCTGGAGTGTTCTGTACCTCCACTCCTTTCTCTTTGGCTGCTTTCTGATCTACATTGTCAAGACCAACACCAGCCCTGACTACGAGTTTCAGTTTGTCTGCAGCCTCTATGACCTCTCTGGTTATCTTTGTGGCACTTCTGACCACGACACAGTCAAATCCCTTGATCTGTTCCTCGATTGGTCCGTCAGTGTCCTTATTTCTCACTACTACATCGAGTCCTGCGGCCTTTATCTTAGCCACTGCCGACTCTGCAATTGCATCAGCTACAAGTACGCGTCCCATTAGCAAAACCCTCTAGGTGCTCTGAGCTGTGCGAGTTTTGCATCTTCTTAAATCATGTGGCGCCGACATTTTCTTATTACAGTTCGTCAGACCCCTCTGTATGAAACGATTAATGAACCCCTTTACAGCAGTAGCACCCTGCCCAGTTGTACTCCTTAGTGTTGTTGGCGTTGATAGACCAAATATAATCACGCTGTCTTGGGTGGCAAACGTGTGTAGCAAGCCACCTACAATCGTTGCAGGCATAAGACCCGAACGACACAGCTTCGAGATGGTCAAGAATGCACAAGAGTTTGTTCTCAATATTCCCTCTATCGATCAGCTTGAAGGAGCAGAATTTGCTGGCACAAAGTCTGGACGGGATTTCGACAAGTTTGCTGAGTGTGGATTCACACCCGAGCCAGCTTCAGAAGTCAATGCACCTATGATAAAGGAGTGCCCTATCAACATTGAGTGTAAGACCACTCAAATCATTCCTGTAGGCGCTCATCATCTCTTCATCGCAGAAGTTGTTGCAGTCCATATTGATGAGGACGCCTTAGATGAGAAAGGGCGTTTTGATAATGCAAAAGCGCCTCTATTCACGTACATGCCTTTGAATGGTCAGTACTGGACACTAGGTGAACATCTTCAGTGAACAGGAATCTCGATGGATTCTTCTTCGTCATCAAAGTCGGGTGATTTGAGATATTTCACTGAGAAGTTTGGATCGGACTGACTGATGATCCATGCGCCTGTTGGCACATGAGACTCCTTCAGGAAGATGTCGAACGTTATACCGGGGAATTCAACCACCACAGGTTGGTGCCCTAGAAGAACGAACAGCCCTGTTGCTTCAAAGGCCTCCTCCAGTGTTTCCATTCTTGCCAGGACGGGTAGCCAGTCCTCACCATCCCATTTGAGGAATGGCCAAGATTTCTTCGGGGGCCACTCCCCCTTACTGACTAGAATATACTCGTTGTCATAACGTTTGTATATCGTGGGGAAGTGGCCACATCGGGCAAGAAATAAGCCTGATTCTTTAGCATCATTCAGGGCAGCAAATATCTCCAAAACATATCACCCATAGCAGTCTTCTTTTCAACTATTCATTACGGGTAGACTCTGAGAGAACACACTGCTTGTTTAGTGTCTGAGAAGGCCCTCTAACATGGTGATTCAAGACTATTCGAGGTTGAACAAGGTCTTCAGAATTGACGAGTATAAAAGGAAGGAACCAGTACTGAATCTCCTCGCCGCACTACTTTGAGCCTTTGGCACTGACAATCTTTATGACATCCCGGTCTTTCAACTCGTGCTTGTCAGAGATACGCATCTTGGTTCGGGCGTCTATCCCATGAATGAATGATTCCATCAGGTCAGTATGAATGTGTCCTGCAAATTCCTTGGCAGTGGTCCCTTCTGGAACAAGATACACATCTGGTAACACATTTCCATCACTGTCTGAGAGTGAGTTTGAGTCATGTACAGGATATACAGTTATCATGTGTAAATAGTCAAACACAGCCCTGTTCAGAATGTTCTGTACACCAGATCCTCCATACTTCTTCAGGATATTCTCCTTTATTTTCTCCAATTGAGCAAGCTCATTCTCATTCAGACTGTCTGACGTGAGCACTTGAAAGTCATCATCTCCTGGAATATACTTGATCACTCTTTTCTGTTCCAAGTCCTTCAGAACCTTCTCAGCAAGGGCACTAACGGGTACTACAAGATAGTCGGGAAACTCTTCCTGCAGACGCTTCAGATTGTCCTCTGCGTTGGGTCTGTCAATCTTGTTCGCTGCAATAATGATAGGTTTTGCAATCTTCTGTAAGGTCCGCACGAAGACCCTAGTTTCCTCATCGGTCCATTTGTCCACAGTCTCTGCTTTTAGATTCGAGTTCCGCATCGCCTTGAGAATGTGCACCCTAGTTATCTTCAGTCCAGACAACTTCTCCAAGAGCAGCTCCTCGAGCTTGGCACCCTCCGACCTGACACGACCTGTAATCCGTCGCCAGTCCTTCTGCATGATTCCAAGCATCCACTCGGTCAGTTCGTCCTCAAGAAACTTGACATCATTTATCGGGTCGTGACTTCCTGCATCGACCTCCTGGCCCTCTGAATCAAGAGCTCCGCTCGCATCCACGATATGGATGAGAACATCTGCCTGTCTGAGGTCATCGAGAAACTGGTTGCCCATTCCTCTACCTTCATGCGCTCCTGGAACCAATCCTGCCACATCAATCAGTTTGATTGGCACCAGTCTGACTCGGTCTATACAAATAGAGTTCTGGGGATCATCTTCTACATCAAAGTCTGCACAGGCACATGCTGTACGTACATGAGTCACACCCACATTGGCTTCGATAGTCGTGAACGGATAACTTCCCACCTTGAAGTCAGTCATACATGCTGCGTTTGTGAATGAGGTCTTTCCACTAGATGGTTTTCCGACAATCCCGACGTTGAATCCCATTTCATATCACTTCCCGAAACCCAGCTCATTATTCCCTTACCTAGAGATAAACGCTTCACTCTCATCCAAAAAGGACTCGGATATACTACCTTGACAAACGTAATAAGAAACCTCAGCAATAGATAAGGGTTGGAGGGAAAATTTGCTGCATCGAAAAAGAAGAGGTGGCCGTGGTAGATTCCCAATCCAACCGAAGATTGGGCGCAAACCCTTAGTAGAGAGAATGACTCCCGAACCATCCAGTGCCCGTGATCCCATCCATATTGATCTAGCAGAGGCAGAAGTATTGCGGTTAGTGGATCTGGAAGGCATGTATCAGGAACAGGCTGGTGTTTCAATGGGTGTTTCGAGAGGTACGGTTTGGCGTTTACTGGCAAGCGCTAGAGCTAAGGTGACACGGTCAATATTCGAGGGCCGATCTCTCGTCGTCGGTCTTCAAAATGAAAATGAAACCTGACAATCCAACGAGTCAGAAATTTACAAACGGTCACTCATCATACATGGCCATTTGTTAAGGTATGCAAAATGCTGTCTAGCTTCCCTCTACTTCCACTGCACCAAGCCTCCAGTTCTGGGTATTACTAACTATTTAGAGTGGCATGAGAGTTCATCAGAACAGGCCCTCAGGAACATCGTAATACGCGATGCCTGCTTATATAGAGAATTTGGAATCATATATCTTGGAGAGGATGACGATTCAACTAGACAGTCCCACCCGTATCGAACCCATAGCAGACTACGTGATCAGACGCCCCGGAATCCCCCGATGGTGGGACCCGGTGTCTCGACCACACGTCGCAGTGATCATGAGGAATCCCATGAACGGTGGGGACACCAGATACTTCCTCTCAAAGCGTGGCGAGAAGGACCACAAGGGACGGACCTCCCTCGACGTGGGAGATATTGACAGTCTTCCAGAAGGCACTCTTCTCGAGGTCAGATATAGCGCTACCAAGGCCAATCTCTACAGACTTGAATTGGTTGGAGCTGTGCCCTGCTGGCGATGGGTAAATCGTAGTCAAGGTCTCCAGGGCTTTGAGACTGAAAGTCCTGACTGGAGTTATCGTGTTGATAGTTCTATCAAGCCGGACAGATATATTTCGAATTAATGCTATAGCCTTCTATCATCTATCTTCTTTATATCAGATGACTCAACTATCAGATATGAGGATATTTTCATGGACCCATTTGAGATTATGAAAGACGTATACTGGGTAGGTGCGTTAGACTATAACATCCGAAACTTCCACGGTTTCAGCTACACAACACACCATGGCACAACGTACAATGCATACCTGATTGTCGGAGAGAAAGTGGCATTGGTTGATTCCGTGATGGGATCTTTTGCAGATGAAATGCTAGCTAGAATTTCCAAAGTGATTGATCTACAAAAAATCGATTTCATGATCTCAAACCATTCTGAGATGGACCATTCGGGCTCAACACCAAAAATTCTCAAGATGGCCCCAGATGCAAAACTAATCTGTACATCAAAAGCAGTTGACCAACTCAAGAAACACTATGAAGATGGTTGGAACATTCAGACAGTTAAGACCGGTGATGAAATAGACTTGGGAGGTAAGACTCTTCGCTTCTATGAGGCACCCATGCTTCACTGGCCTGAGTCCATGTTCACGTACTATGTGGAAGAACAGCTCTTGCTACCAAACGATGCCTTTGGTCAACATTACGCTACAGGGCAACGCTTTGCAGATGAAGTGGATCAATATGTTCTATGGCGAGAGGCTGAGAAATATTACGCAAACATTCTCTGGCCATTGAGTAGGATGGTCCGTAAGAAGATTGAGGAAGTCATTGAGCTGGGACTTCCAATCAAGATGATAGCTCCCTCTCATGGTTTGATTTGGCGAAAAGACCCCCTTCAGATTGTCACTCGATATCTCGAATGGGCAAAAGGTGAGAGATTCCAAGACAAAGTGATAATCGCTTGGGACACCATGTATGAAAGTACGACAAAGATCGCACGTGCAATTGCTGAAGGTGTTCAAAGTGAGGGTTTAGAACCTCTCTTGAAACTCATTCCCCCTAATGACCGCTACGATATCATGGCAGACCTTTTGGAGGCAAGAGGTATCCTCGTTGGAAGTTCTACCATGCACAATGATATTCTGCCCAATGTAGCGTCTGTTCTCTCTGACCTTGAGATGCTAAAACCGGTCGGGAAGAAATGCGCAGCTTTTGGGTCATACGGTTGGGGTGGGGGTGCTGTGAAGAAGATTCAGGAGTCCATGGAAAAGGGAAAGATGGACATAGTACTGGAGCCCTTCACAGTGAAGTGGGTACCAGATGATTCTGAACTCGAACAAGCCTTCAACTTTGGAAAAGAGTTCGCTAGAAAGGTGAAGTAGCCAAGTCCTACGAATAACTTTAAAACTCGGTCCAGCAAATTTAGTTCTGCAATAGCGGGTTGGGGAAGCCAGTCCTGCGCGGATTTGTCCGTGCTAGGGCGACGCCTATCCCGCGGGGCTCATAAAAGCGGAAACGCTTGAGTTCCGTCTTCGGGAAACCCCGAGATCAGTGGTTCGAATCCACTACCCGCTACCACATCTTCTTGTCAGCCTTCTAAGTTCTGACTGCCTATAGGACACGCATCAACACATCTTGTGCACTCGATGTAACTGTTTGATGTAGGTCGCTCAATGAGTTTTCTTGTTTTCTTCTTTACAGATTCTGGAACA